>NZ_JALLAL010000001.1:0-154948 GCF_023062615.1 Brachybacterium sp. Marseille-Q7125
GGCGGTAGCGGGGTCGGGCCGGCGGGAGGACTCCTCATCCGCTGTCATCCAGGTGTCCACGGCGCTCTCCACGAAGCCGACGGCCCCGTGCGCCCACACCTGCGGGGCGGGCGTCCCATCGGGCAGGAAGGAGGCGACCAGGCGCGAGATCGACTCCAGGAAATGGTTCAGCCCGTCGCTGGGCCGGGTGATGAAGCGGTACACGCCGGGGGAGCGGCGGGCGGTCTCGACGTAGGCGAAGATCATGGCGTGGATGCGCTCGGCCGGTTCGGGCTCGCGCCCCAGCTGCTGTTCGAGGTCCGCGAGCTGCGCGATGAGCTTGCGGTGCATCGAGGCCAGGATCGCCCGGCCCAGCTCGCGCTGCAGATGCGCCTTGTCCTCGAAGTAGCGGTAGACGATGGACTTCGAGGTGCCGGAGGCGCTGGCGATGTCTTCCATTGTCACGTCCGGTCCGCGCTCATGGATCAGGTGGCGGGCCACATCCAGCAGTGCGGCCCGCCGCTCCTCACGGTGCTGGGCCCAGCGGGCGGAGCGGCCGTCCACGGGGGCTTGCGTCGTCGCATTCACGCGACCTACGGTATCAAGTACTCCCGGTTCTATGTAAAGTGTCCGACGGGATCCGACGGGATATGACCCGCTGCGGCGGGTTCGAGGGCCGCTGCACCCCCGACGGGCAGTGCCGTCCCCCGCGGCCCAGGGACGCACTCCGACCGCGACCGCACTGACCACCATCACACCGACCACGACCACGCAGATCACGACCACGCCGACCACGAAGAGGTGCCCCACCGTGACCGAGACCCCGCGCGACGCCCTGATCCTGGGCGGCAACCGTATTCCGTTCGCCCGCTCCGGCGGCCCCTACGCCGGAATCTCCGAGAAGGACCTGCTCACCGCCGCCCTCGAGGGGCTCGTGGCCCGTTTCGGCCTGCAGGGCGAGAAGCTCGGCACCATCGCCGGAGGCGCCGTGCTGAAGCTCGCCGCAGACCTCAACCTCACCCGCGAGAGCGCGCTGGGCACGCCGCTGGATCCCCGCACCCCCGCCGTGGACATGTCCAAGGCCTGCGCGACGGGCCTGGAGACCACCGTGCACGTGGCCGACGGGATCCGCCTAGGCCGCTTCACCTCCGGCATCGCCTGCGGCGTGGACTCCGCTTCCGACGCCCCCATCGAGGTGACCCCGCGCCTGCGCCGCATCCTCCACCGCGCGTTCTCGGCCAAGACCGCGCTGCAGCGCGTCAAGGCCCTGTCGGCGATTCGCCCCGCGGACCTCGCCCCGTCGGCCCCGCGTAACTCCGAGCCCCGTACGGGCCTGTCGATGGGCGAGCACCAGGCCCTCACCGGCGCCCAGTGGGGCATCAGCCGCCAGGCGCAGGACGAGCTCGCGCTCGCCAGCCACCAGAAGCTCGCCGCCGCGTATGACGCCGGGTTCTTCGATGACCTCATCACCGGGTACCGGGGCCTGGGGAAGGACCAGAACCTCCGCCCCGACTCGAGCCTTGAGAAGCTCGCCTCCCTGAAGCCCGTCTTCGGCGTGAAGAGCCCCGAGGTGGCCGAACCCACGATGACCGCCGGGAACTCCACCCCGCTGTCCGATGGTGCTTCCGCCGTGCTGCTTGGCACCGCCGAATACGCGGCCAGCAAGGGCCTCACGCCGCTGGCCCGTGTGGTCGACTCCCGCAGCGCCGCCGTGGACTTCGTGCACGGCAAGGAGGGCCTGCTCATGGCTCCCGCCTACGCGGTGCCGGAGCTGCTGGACGCAAACGGCCTCACCCTGCAGGACCTGGACCTCGTGGAGATCCACGAAGCCTTCGCCTCCACCGTGCTGTCCACCCTTGCGGCCTGGGAATCCGAGGAATTCTGCCGCGAGAAGCTGGGCCGCGAGCAGGCGCTCGGGACGATCGACCGGGAGAAGCTGAACGTCACCGGTTCCTCGCTCGCCGCCGGGCATCCCTTCGCCGCCACCGGCGGGCGCCTCGTCGCAACCCTCGCCAAGCTCCTGCATCAGCGCGCCCAGGAGACCGGACGCACTCAGCGCGGCCTCATCTCGGTGTGCGCCGCCGCCGGGCAGGGCACCGTGCTGCTGCTCGAATCCGCGACCGCCTGACCGCCCCGCCGAGCCCTCCAGGAGAGACCATGACCGACACCTACACCCGTCTGGTCCGCACCGGACCCGGCAAGGCCCTCGCCAAGCAGCTGGGCCTGCCGCGCCCCGCCCGCCTGCCGCGCCGTGAGGACCGCCCCGAGGCGCTGCTGGGCCCCGCCGTCGTGCTCGGCGCCTCCAATGGTGCTGACACCATCGCTCACCTGCTGCTGAAGCAGGGCGTGGATGTGCGGCGCCGCTTCGAGGAGCTGCGCAGCGTCGGCACCGTCGTGATCGTCGCCGATGAGATCACCGCCCCCAGCGACCTCGGCGAGCTGGTGCTGCCGCTCGCTGGCGCCATGCGCTCCCTCGCCCCGGGCGCGCGCGTGGTCACGATCTCCCGGCCCGCCACCGGCGAGGACCCCGCGCGGGATGCCGCCCGCGGCGGCGTCGAGGGATTCCTGCGCTCCCTCGCCCATGAGATGCGCGGTGGCGGCACGGCCAACGGCATCCTCGTGGCCGACGGGGTCGATCTCGATTCGCCGTCCGTCGTGGGCGCGCTGCGGTTCCTGCTCTCGGCCCGCAGCGCCTTCATCGCCGGGCAGTTCATCACTGTCGCCACGGCCGACGGACATGCCGCCGAGGACCTGTCCCGGCCGCTCGCCGGCCGCACCGCCCTGGTCACCGGCGCGGCCCGCGGCATCGGCGCGGCGATCGCCCGCACACTCGCGAAGGACGGCGCGGACCTCGTGGTTCTCGACGTCCCCGCGGCCGGCACCGAGCTCGCCCGGCTCGCCAATGAGCTGCGCGCCACCCCGCTGCAGCTTGATGTCACCGCGGATGACGCCGGGCAGCGCCTGGTCTCCTTCCTGCGTGAGCGCGGGAAGGTGCTCGATGTGATCGTGCTGAACGCCGGCATCACGCGCGACAAGATGTTCGCCAATATGGATGCCGCGCGCTGGGACAGCGTGCTGGCCGTGAACATCACCAGCCAGATCGCGATGATGCAGAATCTGCTCGAGCAGCGGGAGGTGCTCGGCTCACATCCGCGCGTGGTCTCGCTCGCCTCCACCAGCGGCATCGCCGGCAACCGCGGCCAGACCAACTACGCCGCCTCCAAGGCCGGGGTGATGGCTTTTGTCGAGGCGCTCGCCGCGCAGCTCGACCCGCTGGGTGGCACGGCCAACGCCGTCGCCCCCGGCTTCATCGAGACCGAGATGACCGCCCGCATGCCCGCCCTCACCCGCGAGGTCGCCCGGCGGGTGAACTCCCTGCAGCAGGGCGGACTGCCGGTGGACGTCGCCGAAGCGGTGAGCTTCCTGGCGTCATCGGAGGCCGGCGGCATCCGCGGCACCACGCTGCGGGTGTGCGGCCAGAACATGGTGGGGCGGTGAGTGGGATGAACCGCCACGACGCCTCCCGCAGCGGCGAGGAGCGGATCAAGGACCTCTCCGACGTCCCCTCGTTCCCCGCGATCTACGCGGCCGCGCTCGACCCGCGGACGAAGCGGGGCGGGGGAGGGCGCGAGCC
Source organism: Brachybacterium sp. Marseille-Q7125 (assembly GCF_023062615.1). Lineage (NCBI taxonomy): Bacteria > Bacillati > Actinomycetota > Actinomycetes > Micrococcales > Dermabacteraceae > Brachybacterium > Brachybacterium sp. Marseille-Q7125. The sequence goes on from NZ_JALLAL010000001.1 coordinate 3,614, forward strand.
GCGCCTGCCGAGCATCGCCTACCGCGTGCGGAAGGTGCGGATCGACGCCGAACGGGCTCGGGACTTCGACCATCTCATGGGCGGGGCCGCGACGGACCTCGTCCACCCCGGAGTGCTGCATGTGCTCGCCTTTCCCGTGGCGCTTGCGCTCATGGCCCGCCGCGACTTCCCCTTCCCACTGCTGGGCGTGGTGCATCTGCGAAACCAGGTGCTTCAGCATCGGCCGGTGAAGGTCGGGGAGCTCGTGGACGTGGAGTGCCGAGTGCGGGACCTCAGGCCCCACCGCAAGGGCCGCACCTTCGAAGCTGTCGCCACGATCCTCGGCCAGGACGGGCAGATCATCGCCACCGACGTTTCCACCTACCTCGCCAAGGGCGCGGGGACTGGGGACGCGGCGGAGAAGACACAGCAGACGCAGGACGGCGAGTCCGGCAGCCGTCGGGAACGGTTCGCTCCTACGCGGCCGACGGGCCGGTGGCGCCTGGGCGCTGACACCGGGCGGCGCTATGCCGCGGTCTCCGGGGACGTGAATCCCATTCACCTCACGGCCCTGACCGCGAAGGCCTTCGGGTTCCCGCGCGCGATCGCCCACGGCATGTACACCGCCTCGCGCGCCTTCACCGAAGCGCGCGTGGACCTCTCGCGGCCGCTGCGCTGGGACGTCACCTTCGACGCCCCGGTGCTGCTGCCCTCCACCGTGCTCGTCGTGTTCGAGGACGCCGGTGCGGGGGAGGTGCGCTGTGTGGGCTGGCGGCCCGGCCGCGGCGAGAAACCCGCCAGGCGCTGCTTCGAGGTGGAGGTCAGCGCGCTGGGGTGAGGGGGAAGGACACTGTCCAGTCCGCTAGCAGGCTGCTAGCATGGCGGCATGTCCACGCTCTACATCCGTGACGTGCCCGCGGACGTCACCGTGACGCTCAAGGAGCGCGCGGCCGCGCGCGGGCAGTCGCTGTCCGCCTACCTGGTCCAGGAGCTCACGCTCACCGCGCGTCGGCCCACCAACGAGCAGATCGTCGCGCGCCTGCGGGACCGCCCCACGGAAAGTGGTGCCACTCATGAGCAGATCATCGCCGCACGGGACGAGGGTCGACGGTGATCGTCCTGGACACCAGCGCCGCGGTCACGGCGCTGGTGGGCAGGGACGCGCCCATGGAATTGCTCGATCTCCTCGCCGGGGAGATCCATGCACCGCATCTGCTGGACATCGAGGTGCTCTCCGCCCTGCGCGGCTTGGCACGGAGTGGTCATGTCGCTCTCTCACAGGTGGATCGAGCGCGGGACCTCTTCGCGCAGCTCACCATCCATCGCCATGAAGCGGCACCGCTCGCCGAGCGCATCTGGGAGCTGCGGCATCAGTACACCGCCTATGACGCTGCGTATATCGCGCTCGCCGAGGCACTTGGTGCCGAGCTGGTCACGAGCGACGCCAAGCTCGATTCCGGCGGGCATCAGGCTCGGGTGCGGGTGCTGCGCGGGGGCAGCTGAACAGCGCTGCGATCGTCCGGTTCAGGGACGCGGCGGCGCCGCCCACGCTGACCGGAGCGTGTCCAGCAGATGCGCGATGAAATCGTCCGCGCACACATTGGTGAGCACGTCAACATTCGGCTCCCGGCCCCAGCGGCCCAGCTCATCGGCCACGGTCTGTCCCCGGGTCAGGGTGCCCATCAGCTCCACATCCACCGGCAGCGGCCGGGTGCTCGCGAAATCACCGGTCAGCGCGTGCGCGGCGACCAGCGGATCGTGCACATGCGCGCTCCAGCCGAACCCGTCGGCCTCATGGAACGCAAAGTAGAACCGCAGCGCATCCACCAGAATCTGCGCCACCGGATGCCCCGTGGCCTGCGCGAGGCCGGTGAACGCATCCAGCTCGCGCTGAGTGAACCGCACCTGCTCGGTGGCCTGCAGCGCCCCCATCACCGGGCGGCGCGGCGCAGCGGCGAAGGCGGCGAGGACCTGCTGGGCGGCCTCAGGGTCCACCGCGATGTTCCATTCGCTGGTCGCTCCCGTGTTGCCGCGATGGTTGATCGCCCCACCCATGATGTGAAGGCCCGCGAGCAGGCGCGGCAGCTCCGGCTCGATCTCGAGGGCGAGCGCGAGATTCGTGTGCGGGCCCAGCACCAGGCCGGTCAGCTCCCCGGGGTGCTCGCGGGCGAGGTCCACCCACAGCTGTGCGCCGCAGCGCGGATCCCCGGCGGCAGCGGACTCCGGGAGCGTGGCATGCCCCAGCCCGCCCGGGCCGTGCGTGTCATCGGCGTACATCGGCGGCTCCACCAGCGGGACGTCCGCGCCGCGCGCCACCGGCGCAGTGATACCCAGCAGCTCAGCGAGCCCCCGGTTGTTGCGATGCACCAGGTCCGTCCGCACATTCCCGCCGGTCGAGACGATGCCCGCGATCCGGGCAGCGGGGTGCGCGGCAAGATAGGCAAGGGCGATGGCGTCATCGATCCCGGTGTCGCAGTCGATGAGGAAACAGCGGGGCATGGAGCCAGGGTAGGCGCGTTCGTAGACTCGCTCCATGAGCCTTCTCGAGGAGTTCCTTCGCCTGGAGCCTCGTGATGTGCCGCTCGGCGGCCCGCGCGGGATGACGGTACGGCGCGCCCTGCCGGCGCGGCAGACCTCCCTCATCGGCGCCTGGTGCTTCGTGGACCACTTCGGGCCCGACGATGTCACCGCCGGTGGTGGGATGCGCGTGGCCCGCCACCCGCACACCGGGCTCGCAACCGTCTCCTGGCTGTTCGAGGGCGCGATCACGCACCGCGACTCCATCGGTTCCCACACCCTGGTCCGCCCCGGGGACGTGGACCTCATGGTCGCCGGCTCCGGCATCACCCACTCCGAGTTCTCCACCCTGGACACCACGGTGCTGCATGGCGTGCAGCTGTGGTACGCCCTGCCGGACCGCACCCGGTTCCGCGCCCAGGAGTTCACCGTCCACACCCCGAGCACGCAGACCACCGACCTCGCCCAGGCTCGCGTAGGCCTCGGCTCCCTGCACGCCACCGATTCCCGCGGCACCGTGCTGACGGATCAGATCCCGGTCCAGACCGATACCGACCTGCTCATGGCGCAGCTGGACCTCACCGCCGGGGCGACGCTTCACCTGGACCTCAACCCCGGGTTCGAGCACGGTATCCTCGTGGACCGCGGCACCGCGCATCTACGCACCGGGGAGCAGCAGATCACCGCGCAGCGCAGCGAGATCATCGTGCTGCCCGACGGTACGCGCACCCTGGACGTGACCGCGGAGGGCGCGGAACCGCTGCGGGTCATGCTGCTGGGCGGGGAGCCGCTGGGGGAGGAGATCATCATGTGGTGGAACTTCATCGGCCGCACCCATGAGGAGATCGAGCAGTTCCGCGCCCGCTACCAGGCGGAGATCGGCGCCGAAGGCACCCTCGCTGACGTGCCGATCGCCGCGATCGTCCGCGAACGCGGGCACCTGGCAACAGGCAATGAGCAGTTCGGTCCCTTCGCCGCGCACACCCCGGCTGCGCTGCCCGCCCCGGCGCTGCCGAACGGACGCCTGCGCTCCCGCGGCCGCCGAGGGATGCGCCGATGAACGCCCAGCCCACCACCGTGAGCGGCCCGGACCAGACCGAGCGGGCCATCCTCGCCGCCGCCGAGGAGACCGGCCCCGGCTGCCCCTGCGACGTGATCGTCATCGGCGATGCGACCGGCACCCTCACCGCCACGGCCCTGGACTGGACCGGGGGTGAGGGCGGCCGCGTCTGGTCCTGGACCCGCTCCCGGGCCCGCGCGACCGCGCTCGCCGCGCAGTTCCCCGCCGACGTCGCCGCCCAGCGCCTCACCCTTCCGGCCGGGCCCGACCCGGTGCCGCTGAAGGCGTTCCTCGCCGGCGCCGATGCGCACCTCGTCATCGGCCGGCTCCCCAAGGGGCTCGCGGCCCTGGAGACCCTCGCCCGGGAGCTCGTCGCGTACGCACAGGCTGCGGACCGCACGGATCTTGAGGTGATCCTCGGCGACCGGGTCAAGCACATGAGCCGCTCTCAGAACGCGGCGCTAGCCACCTGCTTCGACGAGGTCCGCGCCACCCGCGGCGTCGGCAAGTCCCGCGCGCTCGTGGCGAGCAGCCCCCGCGCCGAGGGCCCCGCCGCGCAGGACCCCGTCGGCCCCATCCCCGTGACCATTGCAGGGACACAGCGCGAGCTGGTACTGCAGGGCGGTGGCGGGGTGTTCGGCGGTGCGAAGGCCGATGCCGGCAGCCTCCTGCTGCTCACCCACCTGGACCGCGCTGTCACCGCCGGAGAGGTCACGGCGACGCGTGCAGTGGACCTGGGGAGCGGCAACGGGGTGCTCACCGCCTACCTTGCCGCCGCATTCCCGGAGGCCCTGGTGCTCGGCAGCGATGATGACGCCGATGCGGTCCGCTCCACGCGCGCGACCCTCGCCGCGAACCACCTCGAACGCCCGAACGTGCGGATCACCTGGGATGATGCGCTCGCTGGGGAGCCCGATACGTCCACAGACCTGCTGCTGCTGAACCCGCCGTTCCACGACGGCACCGGAATCGACGCAACGCTCGTGCAGCACCTCCTGGATGCTGCCGCCCGGGTGCTCGCTCCGGGCGGACAGCTGTGGTTCGTGCACAACTCGCATCTGCGCTACCGCGGCCAGCTCGAGGCCCGGTTCACGCAGGTGCGCGAGCGTGCCCGGGACCGCCGCTTCACCGTGCTGAGCGCCGTGCGGCCCTGACCTTCCGCAGGTTCTCCCATGCCGTCCAGGCGCACAGCACCGTGAGGGCCAGGTAGATGAGGTCCATCCAGGCCGTGCCGCCTCGCTCGAGGATCCCGGCGCTGCCCAGCACCGCCCAGGCGACCGCAACCACGGCATACAGCACCGCAGTGCGTCGGGGAGCGAGCCCCGGATCGCCGGATAGGGAGCGGGCGAAGGCGCGCGGGTTGCCGAACTCCTCGTCCAGAGAGCGGGCATTTTCCTGCGCGAGGGCACGTGCCTCCTCGAGATGCTCACGCACCCGCGACTCGGGCAGATCCGCCCGCTCTCGCAGCCCGGCGCGGGCCTGCTCGAGCCACTGCTCATCGCTCAGCGGCGACGGGTTCGTCGGCAGCTGCGCAGTGCTGACCGGCGGCTTTTTCCGGGAGGGGAGTGCCGACACGGCCGCTGCCGCGGTGCCGTAGCCGAGGACCATCAGGCCCAGCCCCCACCAGGGTGCGATATCCCCGAGGGGGTTCAGTGCCTGAAAGAGCAGGGCGATGCCCAGGGCGCCGATGATCACCGTGAGCACCCCGAGCCCCGCGAGCACGGGGAATGCGAGCCGGGAGCGCAGATGCCCCCAGCCGGCGGCGAGGCCGGTGAGCAGAGCCCCCAGCAGGCCGGGGGCGACCGCCATCGAGGCGGACAGCGCCAGCGGCTCACCCCCGAGCAGCCAGCGGGCCACGGCCACCACGGCGAAGAGCACGGCGATCCCCGTCGCGACCAAGAACGCGGTTCCCACGGCATCGCGCAAGGACATGCGCAGCGGATCGTCGAAGACGTCCACGCCGTCCTCCCGTAGGGCGGTGACGGTCTGCGCCGCCCACTCCTCGGCAGGGCCGAAGAGCTCCTCAGGGCTCTCACCCGCGGCGGCCACATCGGCCGCGAGGGTGCCCACGAAGGTCTTGGCCAGGTCGATCCGCACATCGGCGAAGACCAGGCGGGTCAGGGCCAGCTCAGCCCAGATGCCATCGGCCGGGACCCCGCGGGCGGCGGTGAAGGTCTTCCGCAGGTAGTCCGGGTCCGTGTCGGTGGGGCGTTCATGTCCGGTGCTGTCTGCGTGGCTCATGCTCCGAGCTCCTCCCGCAGTCGCTGCAGCAGGGCGCGCTCTGTGCGCAGGCGCTCCCGGCCGCGGTCGGTCAGGTCGTACACCTTGCGTGCCGGGCCCGATGGGCCAGGTGCCCAGCGGGCGGTGATCTCCCCGGATTCCTCGAGACGGGTGAGCGCCGGGTAGAGCGATCCACCGCGCGGAATGCCGAAGCCCAGCGTGCCGAGGCTGTGGGCGATCGCGTAGCCGTGACGTCCGGTCTCCTCGAGCGTGCAGAGAATGCCGAGCGGCAGCAGCGCCCGGACCCATCCGGGCGGATATACCGGTGCCGACGGAGGCGTCGGCTCCCCGGCGCCGGACGACACGGCGCCGGCCTGAGAGGTCTCGGGGGCGGAGGCGTCCGCGAAGGTATCCGTGGAGGTGCCGGTGGAGGTGTTCATGTATCTAAGTACGGCACGTAGGTAGCGGCACGTCAATCCTGCTGGGTGGCCTCCGGGGAGGTGTCGACGAGCGTCGGGGCGCACATCGACGAAAGTAGTTGCCAAATTGAAAAGTACTTGCGGCACGTGGGGTGTCACGACGACCGGCCCACCCCGGGCCCCGCTCAGGAAGAGAACCCGACATGACCGAACCCCGTACCGACCACGCCGCCGCCCCGCAGGGAGCTGGCGCCGGCGCCGCACCGGCTGATGCCCGCAGCGTCGCAGCGGACGCGCCTAGCGCCGCCGCAGGTGATGCGCCCAGCGCCGCCGTAGGTGATGCGCCCACCGTCGCCGATGCCCGCCGTCTGCTCGCCGAGGCGGACGCCCGCCGCAGCCAGCTGCCCAGTGCCTTGCCTTCTGTGTTCGTCCTCTACACGATCCTCTGCGTGGCCGGCACCTTCACCGTGCTCGGCATGCACCTGGCCTCCCGCATCGCCCCGAGTGAGGACTTCGCCCCGCAGCTGTTCGTCGGCCTGATGGGTCTGGGCTGGGTCTTCGCAGGGATCGCGGCAATTCTCGTGTTCCGCCGCGATGACCGCTGAGCAGAAGGCCCACCCCCGCTTCGACCTCGCCCCCGAGCTCGCCCACCACGTCCGCTTCTCGATCGTCGCCGCGCTCGCCGCGGTGGAGAACCTGGCCTTCGCCGACCTGCGCGATGCGGTCGAGGTCTCCGACTCGGTGCTGTCCAAGCAGATCAGTGAGCTGGAGAAGGCCGGCTTCGTGCAGGTCTCCAAGGGCTTTGTGGGCAAGCGCCCGCGCACCACCCTCTCGCTGACCAAGGACGGGCTGCGCCGCTGGCGGGACCACGTCGAGGCTCTGCGCCAGATCGCCGCGGGCCCCGACGTCTGAGCGGCGCGTCGGCCCGCGGCGCGGCGCAAGGTGTGCTGGGCACCCCGCCTGCCCGCGCGCTCAGCTCGCCATGGCGCGCAGCACCGAGGTGAACATGCCCAGGCCGTCCACGCCGGTGCGGGTGCCCTCCCCGGGCTGATCGGGGCCGAAGCCGGTCTCGACCGCATGCTCGGGGTGCGGCATGAGCCCTACGACATTGCCCGCGGCGTTGGTGATGCCCGCGATGTCATGGCGCGAGCCGTTGGGGTTTACCTCGAAGCCCGCCGGGCCGTGCGTAGCCCCGGCCACGTAGCGGAACACGATGCGGCCCTCGGCCTCGAGCTCGGCGAGGGTGCGCTCATCGGCCACGTACTGGCCGTCCTGGTTCTTCAGCGGCACGCGGATGACCTGCCCGTCGGTGTACTCCGTGGTCCAGGCGGTGCGCGTGTTCTCCACCCGTAGCGGCTGGTCGCGGCAGATGAAGGAGCGATGCGCGTTCTTGATCATCGCGCCGGGCAGCAGGTGCGTCTCGCACAGGATCTGGAAGCCGTTGCAGATGCCCAGCACCGGCATGCCGCCCTTTGCGGCGTCGACCACCTTGTCCATCACGGGCGCGAAGCGGCTGATCGCGCCGGCGCGCAGGTAATCACCGTAGGAGAAGCCGCCGGGCAGCACCACGGCCTGGACGTCGCGCAGGTCATCATCGCCGTGCCACAGGGTCACGGCTTCCCCGCCCGCCAGACGCACGGCGCGCAGCGCATCGCGGTCATCCAGGGTGCCGGGGAAGGTCACCACGCCGATGCGCATCAGTTCTCCTCGACGTCGATCGCCACGACGTCCTCGATCACGGGGTTGGATAGCAGCGTGGTCGCGGCCTCGCGCAGCTGGGCGAGGACCTCGTCGGTCACCTTGCCGTCCACCTCGAGCTCGAACCGCTTGCCCTGCCGCACCGAGGAGATCCCCTCGAAGCCGAGCCGCGGCAGCGCGGCGGCGACCGCCTTGCCCTGCGGGTCGAGGATCTCGGGCTTCGGCATCACGTGGACCACGACGCGTGGCATGGGCACTCTCCTGAGAGCGAGGGGCCGCCGGGGCGGCGGGGGACGGGCTGCAGTCTCCGGCCGCGGGTGTGCGGCGCGGGAGGGGCCGATGGGACCGGCGCGGGCCGGTCAGCAGCGACCGCCTCATCGTACCGGGCGCACGGCCATGGGCTGCAGCCCGCGGGCCGACGGGGGTAGGTTCGAGATGCACCCGTCACGAGATGTGCGTGTCCTCTCAGATGCGCCTGTCCCTCAGATGCACCTGACGCTGCGTCGCACCCGTCACCGAGCGGCGCGCACGCCGTAGAGCTGGAGGCTCCGATGAAGATCCGTCACCTCGTCCATTCCTGCCTGCTCATCGAGATGGCGGGCCGACGTCTGCTCGTAGACCCCGGATCCTTCTCCGGCGAGGCCGTGCGGGCCCTGCCGCAGGAGGTCCTGGCCGGACTGGATGCAGTCCTCATCACGCATCAGCACCCCGATCACGTGGACCCCGAGCTGCTGGGGGACGTGCTCGCCGCAAGCCCCGACGCTGTCGTGCTCGCCGAACCGGAGGCCGCGGCCCAGCTGCTCAGTCAGGAGGAGGCCGACGGGGGTGCCCCGGCGTCCGGCACCGCCGCGGGGTCCGGCACCACCTCGGCCGACGGGTCGGCAGGTGCCGTGCCGCGGGAGCGGCTGGTGCCGCTTGCCGCCGGGGAGCGCCATGAGCTGTCGGCCGTAGGGGAGGAGGCGGCGCTTGAGATCCGCGCCGTCGGCGGCCGCCACGCGATCATCCACCCGGACATCCCGCGGGTGGGCAACACCGGCCTCGTGCTGAGCGCCGGGGACGGGCCGCGTCTGGGCATCACCGGTGACTCGCTCGAGCCCGTCGAGGAGTTCCACGGCATCGACGTGCTGGCCTTCGCCGTCACCGCGCCATGGTCGAAGATGTCCGAGACCATCGACTTCCTGCGCGCCGTGGGGCCGCGCCTGGCGCTGCCGGTGCACGATGCGGTGGCCAGCCCCGGCGGGCGAGCGATCTACCTGCGGCAGTCCACCGCCCTCGCCCCTGAGGGTACCGAGGTGAGGGACTGGCCCGGCGGCGAGCGTGTCGTCGAGGTGTGAGCGCCGGGCCGGGCCGGACGGGGAGCGTGTCGTCGAGGTGTGAACGCCGGGGCGGGAGCGCGAGATGCCCGGCTCAGCCGCGCAGCCCCGCTTGACACGTCCCCGTAGCTTCTCCGGCCCGGCCTCACACGCGGCTGCGGCTTCCCGCCCCCGCCTGACACGCCGCCCCGGCCTTGCCAGCGCCCTCTCGGCTCGTCCCCGGCTCAGTTCCCCGGCCCCGCTCAACACGCCGCCGCAGCTCGTCGAGTGCACCGATTCGTGGCAGGTTCGCCTCATATCGGTGCACTCGGCGGGCGTGTCGCGGGGGAAGGTGGCGATTTCGGCGGGCGTGTCGCGGGGAAGGTGACGACTTCGGCGGGCGTGTCGCGGGGAGGAGCGCGGGCACGCGCATGTGGCCGGGCCGACGACCGGACCGGGTGAGGACCGCAAGTGGGGACTGAGTCGCTTCTCGCGGTAGGGTCGATTGCGTGCACGGGAGTCCGGTGAACCGGGCTGAGAGGGCGTTGTGAACGCCGACCGTAGAACCTGATCCGGATCATGCCGGCGCAGGGAGCTCCTCGCGGCGATGGTCGTCGCGAGTCCGTGCCGCCGATCGAAAGGCACGGACCGTGACCAGCACGACTAGCCCTGCCACCTTCCCGACCGACCATGATGCCGCCACGCGCGCGGAACTCACCGCCACGCCGCTCGGCTTCGGCGTGGGTGCCCGCGTCACCGCCGCGGTCATGGCCGACGACTATTCCCGCATCCTGGTGGACGTGCTCAGCCGACTGGACACCACGGGGCTGACGCTCGAGACCGGTGATGTCTCCACCTACGCCGGCGGGCACGAAGCGAACCTCCAGCGCTGGCTCGTCGACCTGGCCGCGGATCTCGCGGCCACGGAGCACCACGCCTCCCTGCAGATCCTGCTGTCCCGCGGATGTCCCGGGGAAGTGGAGTGCGAGCTGCCCGGCGGAGCCGGTCCGCGCAGCGTCGACATGCCGCCGGTGCGACGCACCGGGCGCTGGGCATCGGCTGAATGGGCGCTGTACCCCCTCGCGGACCAGGCTCTCTCCGACGGTGAGGAGCCGGACCATATGCGCGACATCTACGCCGCGATCGATCATGCGAAGGAGCTGGGCACCTTCCGCGAATCGCAGCACTTCGTCACCCGCCTGGAAGGAGACGTGGGCGAGGTGATCGCGACGGCCCTGGCCGGCTGGGTCCTCGTCGGGCGCAGCGTCCAGCACGTCACCAGCCACCTCACGATCTCGCTGAACAGCCCCTCGCATGACCGACGCCGCACCGGGGAGACCGACCGATGAGCACCCCCGCCTCCTCCGCCACCCCGCACGCCGACGACCGCGCGCAGGGCCGGATCACACTGCGCGAGATCGTGCTGATCGTGGTCCTCGGCGTCGTCTTCGGCTTCCTGTACTGGGTATTCGTCCAGGCCTGGAACCTGCTCGCGATCGCGATGGGACCGGCCGGGGACCTCGCTCAGCATGTCCTGTCCGGCAGCTGGCTGCTGGTGGCACCGGTGGCGCTGGCGGTCCTGCGCCGCCCGGGCGTGGGCATCCTGGCGGAGATCCTCGCCGCTGTGGTCGAGGTCGTGTTCCTCGGCAGCCCGGTGGGGCCGATGCTGCTGATCTCCGCGACTCTGCAGGGCCTGGGCAGCGAGATACCCTTCGCGCTGACCGGATACCGACGCTTCACCTGGGGAGTCTTCGCCGCTTCCGGCGCGCTCGGCGCGGGTCTGGTGTTCTTCTGGACCGCGTTCCGGATGGGCTGGTACGGCCAGGACATCCTCGTGCTGCGCCTGGTGATGCAGGTGATCTCCGGGCTCGTGCTCGGCGGGCTGCTGGCCAAGGTGCTCGTGCGCGGCCTGGAGCGCACCGGGGTGGTCTCCGACTTCCCCGTCGGAGCCCGGTCGCCCGCGGATGCGACCCCGCGGCGTCGTGTCCACTGAGCCGTTCCCCGTCGGATCCCCGGCTCAGCGGGAGGCGGACCGTCTGATCGTCCGCGCCGAGGAGCTCGAGGTGGTCCTTCCTGACGGCCATGGCGTGGGGCCCTGGTCCGCTGAGATCCGCGCCGGCGAGCAGGTGCTCCTGCTGGGCCCCAGCGGCAGCGGGAAGTCGACGCTGCTGCGCACGCTGGCCGGTGCGATCCCCTCCCACCAGCGCGGATGGGTCAGGGGGACGGTGCAGGTGGACGGTATCGATCCCGTGTCCGGCGGCGTGCTCGCCGTCGCCGGGCGCGTGGGCTACCTCGGTCAGGATCCCTCCGCCGGGGTGTGTCTGCCGCGGGTGGATGAGGATGTGGCACTGCCGCTCGAGAACAGTGCGGTCGACGCTCGGTGCATCGGCCCGCGGGTCGAGGCCGCACTCGCCGCCGTGCACGGTGAGCAGCTCGCCGAGCGAGCTTCCTCGACCCTCTCGGGCGGGGAGCTGCAGCGCGTAGCGCTCGCTGCCGCCCAGGTCTCCGGCCCTTCGCTGCTGCTGCTCGACGAGCCCACTGCGATGCTGGACGCCCCCGCGATCCGGGCTGTGCGCAGCGCCGTCGAGACTGCTCTGGCCACGACCAGGCCGGCCATGATCCTCGTCGAGCACCGCCTCGATGAGTGGGCGGGGGAGCAGGGCCTGGAGGGGCTGCCCGGCCGGACCATCGCGCTAGACCGATCGGGCCACGTGATCGCCGACGGGCCGACGGGACAGGTGCTGGACGAGCACGCCGAGGCGCTGCGCGAGGCTGGATGCTGGCTGCCCCAGCAGTTCGAGCACGACCATGCCCGACCTTCCTCCGGACCGGCACCAGAGCCGCCCGCGAGCCCGGAGGATCCCGTGCTCACGATGCGCGACGCGACGCTGTCCCGCGGGGCGGTGCCCGTGCTGGAGAACGTGGACCTCGACGTGCATGCGGGTCGCGTCCTCGCCGTGGTGGGACGCAACGGCGCAGGGAAGTCCACGCTACTGGGAGCGCTGTCACGGTTGGATGCGCCCACGGCCGGACTGATCGAGGGCGGCGCCGCGGGGCTGGTCTTTCAGCGTCCCTCCGCGCAGTTCGTGGCCGACACCGTCCGGGAGGAGCTCGCTGCCTCGGGAGCGGACGATGAGCACGTAGAGCAGATGCTGCGCACCCTGGACCTGGTCGAGCAGGCGGAGCAGAGCCCACACCGGCTCTCCGGCGGGCAGCAGCGACGCCTGTCCGTCGGGGCGATGCTGCTCACCGAGCGTCCCGTGCTGCTGGCCGATGAGCCGGGCTTCGGCCTGGACCGCGCCGCCGCCCGGACCGTCGCGGACCTGCTGTGCGCCGCAGCGCGCGAGGGCCGGGCCGTGGCGCTGTCCACCCACGACCTGCATCTGGTGCAGTCGGCCGATGAGGTGGTGGTTCTCGCCGACGGCACGCTGCACGGCCCGATGCCGCCGAGTCGGCTGCTGGCCGATACCGTTCTTCTGCGCCGGGCAGGGCTGCGCGATGCTACGGATCCCGAGCATCGGCCCGCAGCCGATGCCCGCCCTGGCTCGACACCGGATCCACGGTCCGGCCACCCCCGGCGCGGCGTCCTGGCGCGCCGCAACCCCACGGTTCTGCTGGGCCTGCTCACTGCCCTCAGCGCGGTGGCGATCCTGCTGACGGATCCGCTGCCGCTGGCCGTGCTGTACCTCCTCGCTGCGGCCGGCACGATGCTGGGCTGCCGGATCGGACCCCGTGCCCTGCTGCGCGCTCAGGTGCCGTTTTCGCTGTTCGCCGCCGGGGTACTGATGGTCAACCTGCTCTCGCGGCCCGGGGAGGTGCTGTGGCCGGACCTTCCGGTGCGGATCACGCGCGAGGGGGCGGTGCTGGGCACGGCGCTCGCCCTGCGCGCCCTGCTCATCGGGCTCGGGGCGTACGCCGTCACCCGTGCCACCGATCCCCGGGAGACGATGGTCAGCCTGCAGCAGCATGCCCGGCTGCCGGCCCGTTACGCCTACGCCCTGCTGGCTGGCCGACGACTGCTCGATGATCTGCCTGCCCGGTGGGCCACCATTACTCGAGCGCATCGGGTGCGCCTGCCGCTGCATGATGACGGCACGGTGCCGCGGGCGGGAGTGCGCACGCTTCTGCGCTGTGCGTTCGCTGTGCTGGTGGACGCTGTGCGCAGCGCCAGCCATCTGGCTTTCGCGCTCGAGTCCCGTGGTCTCGGAGAGGGAGAGCGCACCGTGTGGCGACCGGTCGCGCTGGGCTGGGGTGACGCAGTGCTGGTGATCAGCGTGGTCGCATGCGTGATCGCGGTGCTGCTGCTCACTGCCTGACGGCCTGATCGCTCTCGCGCGCCGCGCCCCGTCTGTCACGCCCGGCCAGCGCTACCCTGCCTGATACCTCGCGCGCCACGCCGCCCCAGCTCCTCGAGTACACCGATTCGTGGCAGGTTCGCCTCATATCGGTGAACTCGGCGGGCGTGTCGCAGGGGAGGGTGGCGATTTCGGCGGGCGTGTCGCGGGAGGGGTGGCGGCTTCGGCGGGCATGTCGCGCGTGGGGAACTGCCACTGAGCTCGCGCCTCAGAACTCCTGGCCGGTGAGCCGCTCGTAGGCTTCGACGTACCGCTGCCGGGTCTGCTCGACGACCTCGGCGGGCAGTTCGGGCGGCGCGGCTGCCGAGCCCTTGTCCCAGCCGGAGGCCGCGGAGGTCAGCCAGTCGCGCACGTACTGCTTGTCCAGGCTCGGCGGGGTGCGGCCCTGTTCGTACTGGTCGGCGGACCAGAAACGCGAGGAATCGGGGGTGAGCACCTCATCGCCCAGGGTCAGCGCCCCGTCGGTCCGCGAGTGCCCGAACTCGAGCTTGGTATCCGCCAGCAGGATCCCCCGCTCGGCGGCGATGGTGCGCGCCCGCTCGTACACCGCGAGCGTCAGCTCCTCGAGCTGGTCGACGAGCTCGGCGCCGAGGCGGTCGCGGGCCTCGGCGACGGTGATGTTCTCATCGTGATCGCCCTGCTCGGCCTTGGTGGAGGGGGTGAAGATCGCGGGGTCCAGCCGCGAGGCCTCCCCGAGCCCGGTGGGCAGCACATGCCCGCCGACGGCCCCGCCCGCCCGGTAGTCGGCGAGTCCCGAGCCGGTGAGGTACCCGCGGGCGATGCACTCCAGCGGCACCATGGACAGGCCCCGGCAGCGCAGCGCCCGCCCTCTGACTGCCGCGGGCACATCGGTCGCGGAGAGCACATGGTGGGGCACCAGATCGGCGAGCTGCTCGAACCAGAACAGGCTGATACCGGTCAGCAGCCGCCCCTTGTCCGGGATGCCCGGCTGCAGGGTGTGGTCGAAGGCGCTGATGCGGTCGGTCGCCACCACCAGCACCTCGGTGGCCGATGCGGCATCCTGCCCGGCCGGCACATACAGCTCGCGAACCTTGCCGGTCACGGCATGGTCCCAGCCCGGCAGCTCGGGGGCACAGGTCAGCGGGGCGCTCATGCACGCACCTGCCCATCGGCCCCGGTGCCACTGCTTTGGGCATCAGCGGATTCCTCGGCATCGTCCTCGATGTTCGCGGTCGGGTTCAGCGAGGGCAGGCCCTGGGCGCCGCGCACCGCGATATCCGTGCGGTGATGCGAGCCCTCCAGGCCGATGAGCTCGGCCGCCGCGAGCGCCGTCTGCCGTGCCGCGGCGAGATCCGCCCCGCGCCCCACGACCGACAGCACACGCCCGCCGGCGCTGACCAGCTCCCCGTCGCGCAGCGCCGTGCCGGCGTGGATGACATGGGCGCCGCGCGCCTCCGCCTCTGCGATCCCGGTGATCGGATCGCCCGTGCGGGCCGATGCCGGGTAGCCCTCAGCAGCGATGACCACATTCACCACCGCATCCTCGCTCCAGGCGAGCGGCTCCTCAACCAGTTCACCCCGCGCCGCCGCGAGCAGCAGCGGTCCGAGCGGGCTGACGAGCCGTTCGAGCACCACCTGCGTCTCCGGGTCGCCGAAGCGGGCATTGAACTCCACCACCCGCACCCCGCGGGAGGTGAGCGCCAGCCCGCAGTACAGAATGCCGACGAAGGGGATGTCGCGCGCGGCGAGCTCGGCCACCGTCGGCCGTGCCACCGTCTCCATCACCTCCTCGACCAGGCCCTCCGGCACCCACGGCAGCGGCGAGTACGCCCCCATGCCGCCCGTGTTCGGGCCCTCATCGCCATCCAGCGCGCGCTTGAAGTCCTGCGCGGGTGCGAGCGGCACCACGTGCTCGCCATCGCACACGCAGAACAGCGACACCTCCGGGCCATCCAGGTACTCCTCGAGCACCACGGTCCCACCCGCGGCGAGCACCGATGCCGCATGCGCGAGAGCCTCGGCCCGCTCGGCGGTGACCACCACACCCTTGCCGGCGGCGAGCCCATCGGCCTTGGTCACATACGGCACATCCCCCAGCGGGTTCACGCGGTCCAGCCCCGCCTCGAGCTCGGCAGGATCAGTCACGGTGACCGATGCGGCCGTGGGCACCCCGGCGGCCTGCATGATCTCCTTCGCCCAGGACTTCGAGCCCTCCAGACGCGCCGCCGCCGCCGACGGCCCGAACACCGCGAAGCCCGCCTCGCGCAGACGATCCGCCGCCCCCGCGACCAACGGCGCCTCCGGGCCGACGACCACGAGGTCGACCGCGAGCTCGCGGGCCAGGCGCACCTGGCCATCCAGATCGCTCACCGCCACGTCATGGCAGGTGGCCAGCTGCGCGATCCCGGGATTGCCGGGGGCGGCATGGAGCTCGGGGACAGGGGAATCATGGGACAGGCGGCGGCAGATCGCATGCTCGCGACCCCCGGAGCCGATGACGAGGATCTTCACGCCCGCCAGGGTACCGAGCTGCCCGGGGCAGGTGCCCGGCCGCCCGCGCCGCAGGCTCTGACTACGATCGCAGGCATGTCCTCGCAGCCCCTCGACCGTACCGCCGACCGGGCACCCGGCGAGCCTCCCGCCCGACCCACCATCCGCCTGCGCCTGGACCTCGCCTACGACGGCTCCGGCTTCCACGGCTGGGCCGCCCAACCGGGTCTGCGCACCGTCCAGGGGGAGCTCGAGCAGGCGCTCTCCCGCATCGCCCGCATTCCCGTGCAGGTCACCGTCGCGGGCCGCACCGACACCGGCGTGCACGCTCGCGGCCAGGTCTGCCATCTGGACCTGCCCCGCCCGGTGGCCGCCACCCTCCCCGGCCGCTCGGACCGCAGCCCCGCCGCGGCGCTGCTCACCCGACTGAACGGGTTCCTCCCGGCGGACCTCGTGATCCGGTCCGCCCGCCAGGTGCCCGCGGATTTCGATGCCCGGTTCGGGGCGCTGTGGCGCCGCTACCGCTACCGCATCTCCGATGCTCCCGCCGTCCACGACCCGCTGCGCACGGATGTGCTGCGCCACCGCGCCGCGCTGGATGAGGAGGCGATGGCCCGCGCGAGCCGGGCGCTGCTGGGCGAGCACGACTTCCTGTCCTTCTGCAAACCGCGAAAGGGGGCGAGCACCGTGCGGGAGCTGCGCGAACTCACCTGGGAACGCCCCGCGCCGGGAAGGGCGGACGAAGGGCTTGTCGTCGCGACGGTTGTGGCCGATGCCTTCTGCCACCACATGGTCCGCTCACTCGTGGGCGTGCTGTTGCCGGTGGGGGAGGGCCGGCGCGACGAGGACTGGCCGCAGCGTGTGCTTCAGGCCCGCACCCGCGAGGCTGCCCGTCGGAACGCGCCGGGCGCCGCGCCGCTTGCGCCGCCGCAAGGTCTCACGCTCGAACATGTCGCCTACCCGGCCGATCCTGATCTGGCCGCGCAGGCGGAGCGCTCGCGCACCTGGCGCGGCCCCGGCGCCGCGGACCCGTCGGAGCTCGGCGCAGATCACATCGTCTGAGCGGGTCTGCGCGTTGACGCTCCATCGCGGCCACCACTACAGTTGAGCGTCGTTGTGCCTTGATGTGTGCCCGACTCCGCAGCCGAACTCTCACTTCCGGCGCGAGGAGGGGTCTCACCCACATCCAGGACCGTCGTCGCATCGTATGCGGAACGGGACGGGTGCAGCCATAGGGGCCATGCTTTGACCGAAGGAAGCGTGCCCACGGTCCATCGAACCGTGCCCGGGCGGCGCCGCCGCGCGGGCACCACTGACGAGAGAAGAAGGCACGAGTGCGTACGTTCACCCCGAAGCCCGGCGATGTCGAGCGTTCCTGGTACGTCATCGACGCAACGGATGTCGTCCTCGGCCGGCTCGCTTCCCAAGCTGCTCAGCTGCTGCGGGGCAAGCACAAGCCGGTCTTCGCACCCCACGTGGATGCAGGCGACTTCGTGATCATCATCAACGCTGAGAAGGTCGCCCTGACCGGCAACAAGCGGGAGGCCAAGAAGGCCTACCGCCACTCCGGCTACCCCGGCGGCCTGCGCGACATCCCCTACTCCGAGCTGCTCGAGAAGCACCCCGAGCGCGCCGTGGAGAAGGCGATCAAGGGCATGCTCCCGAAGAACAAGCTGGCTGTGCAGCAGCTCAAGCACCTCAAGATCTACGCGGGCCCTGAGCACCCCCATGCCGCTCAGCAGCCCGTCCCGTACACCTTCGACCAGGTGGCGCAGTAAGCGGGGGCTCCCGCCACTCGCCCTGCCGCACGGAAGAACCAAGGAGAACCGTGACCGAGACCACCAACGACTCCCACGAGGTCGAGACCGACGAGATCGCCTCGGGCAACTACACCACCGAGTCCACCGCCGCTGAGGGCACTGTGGGGACCGGCCAGTCCGCGACCGCTCCCGGCTACGGCACCGGCCGCCGCAAGCGTGCGATCGCCCGCGTCCGCCTGGTCCCCGGCTCCGGCCAGTGGACCATCAACGGCCGCTCGCTCGAGAACTACTTCCCGAACAAGCTGCACCAGCAGGAGGTGAACGACCCGCTGACCATCCTGGACCTGCAGGGTCGTTTCGATGTGTTCGTCCGCCTGACCGGCGGCGGCCCCTCCGGCCAGGCCGGTGCGGTGCGCCTGGGTGTGGCCCGCGCGCTGAACCAGATCGATGTGGAGAACAACCGGCCCACCCTGAAGAAGGCCGGCTTCCTCAAGCGCGACGCCCGCGTCATCGAGCGCAAGAAGGCGGGTCTGAAGAAGGCCCGCAAGGCGCCGCAGTACTCCAAGCGCTGATCCCGCGCCCCGCGCGCTGAGATCACATTCGGCCCGCCGGGCACGCATCGCGCCTGCTCAACGGCTACAGCGAACGGCCCCCGACCACCACGGTCGGGGGCCGTTCGCATACCCCGGGACGAACAGCCTGCGGCCTTAATCGCTTGAGCGTTAGCGTGGGCCCTGGTGCGGGGGCACCATCCCACCCCTCGCCGAGCCTGCGCGGCTGCCCATCAGGCGCCCGCGGGGACCTTCCTCCGGTCCCGTCGATCACGGGACCCCAACCGAAGGGACCGTTCGTGTTCGACACTCCCATGACCCCCAAACTGTTCCTTGACCGCGTCCTCAACGGCGCGGCCGTGGGCATCGTGGTGGGTCTGATCCCCAACGCCATTACGGGCGAGCTGTTCAAGTTCCTCGCCCGCACTTTCCCCTCCATCGACCTGTTCACGACCCTCTCGCAAGTCGTCATCGGCCTGCAGTTCACCGTCCCGGTGATCGTGGGCGTGCTGATCGGCATGCAGTTCGCCATGACCGCCGTGCAGACGGTCATCATCGGCACCGCCACCTTCGTGGGCTCCGGTGCGATGAGCTTCAGCCCCGACGGGGTGATGCTCGTGGGCATCGGTGACCTCATCAACACCATGATCACCGCCTCCGTGGCCGTGCTCATCCTGGCCTGGATGGGCAACCGCCTGGGCAGCCTCACCGTGCTGTTCCTGCCGATCATCGGCGGTGGCATCGCGGGCCTGGTGGGCATCCTGCTACTGCCATACGTCCGCTACATCACCACCGGCATCGGCGCGCTCGTCAACGCCATCGCCGTGCAGGAGGGCCTGGGACTGATCGCCTTCGTGCTGATCGCCATGATCTTCTCGGTCATGATCGTCTCGCCCATCTCCACCGTCGGCGTCTGCCTCGCGATTGGCATCAGCGGCCCGGCCGCCGGTGCGGCCAGCGTCGGCATCGGCGCCGCCGCCGCGGTGCTGCTGGCCGGCAGCCTGCGTGTCAACAACGCTGGCGTCACCTGGTCCACGTTCCTGGGCGCCATGAAGATGATGATGGGCAACCTCCTGAAGTACCCGATCATGGCGCTGCCGCTCATGGTGGTGGGCGGCCTGACGGGACTGGTGGGCGGCCTGCTGAACATCACCGGCACCGCGGAGACCGCGGGCTTCGGCCAGTCCGGTCTGGTGGGCCCGATCGCGGCGGCGAAGGACCTGGACGCCTCGCCGATCGCGACCCTCGGGATCGTCGTGCTCGTGTATTTCGTCGCCCCGATCATCCTGGCCTTCGCGTTCCACGCTCTGTGCGTGCGCACCGGCATCTACTCGCCCTCGATCTTCGCCTTCACCCCGCAGGGCGCACCGGTGAGCGAGGGACAGGCCGATGAGCCGCTCGAATCCGTCGCCCGCGAGGACCGCGACGCCCTGGACGGCACCGCGACGACCGCCCCGCAGACCCCCGACACCCCTCAGACCGCTGCGGACCGCGAGACCGCGCAGACACCGGCATCCGTGAGCGCGGATGCGGAAGGAGATGCACGATGAAGATCCTGTTCCTGGGAATCCGTGAGGACGAGCGCCCGGCCCTGGAGGCCTGGCAGCGCGAGCACCCCGAGCATGAGGTGGTGGCCCGCGAGGAGATCCTCACCGCCGCCACGCTTCCGCTGCTCAAGGGCGTTCAGGCCGTGTGCCTGCAGCAGGTCATCAGCCCCGAGCCGGAGGTGTACTCGGCGCTCGCCGAGGCGGGGATCCGCCAGCTGTCCAGCCGCACCGCCGGTGTGGACATGCTGGACCTGGCGCTCGCGAAGCAGCACGGAATCGTGGTCACCAACGTCCCGGTGTACTCGCCCAATGCGATCGCCGAGTTCGTGCTCGCCTCGACGCTGTACCTCACGCGGCGCTTTGCGCAGATCGAGCGCAAGAACTCCCAGCGCGATTTCCGCTTCGCGGGTCTGATCGGCCGGGAGCTCGCCACGCTGCGGGTGGCCGTGCTGGGCACCGGGTCGATCGGTCTGCGGGCCGCCCGGCTGTTCCATGCCCTGGGCGCCGAGGTGGTGGGCTATGACCCCTACCCGCGACCGGACTTCGGGGAGGTGGGCCAGTACGCCCCCACCCTCGAGGAGGCGGTCGAGGGGGCGGATGTGCTCACCCTGCACATGCCGCTGTTGGCCAGTAACCACCACATCATCGATGAGGCGGTGCTCGCGCGGCTCGCCCCCGGTGCGGTGGTCATCAACGCGGGCCGCGGTGGCCTGCTGGACACCGCAGCGCTGCTGGAGGCGCTGAACTCCGGGCACCTGTCCGGAGCGGCGCTGGACACCTACGAGAACGAAGCCCCCTACTACCGCTACGACTGGACCGGAAAGGACCTCGGTGATGCGGTGCTCGAGGAGCTGCTGGGCCGTGAGGATGTGCTCATGACCCCGCACGTGGCGTTCTACACCGACACCGCGGTGCAGAACCTCGTCACCGGCGGGCTCGACAACGCTGTGCTCGCCGCGGAGACCGGCACCGCCCCCACGGTGGTGGAACCGGCCTGAGCCGCAGCCTGTCAGGCGGCCCCCGACCAGCCCGGTCGGGGGCCTTCTGCTGTTCTGCCTCGCCGCGGGACCTCGGACTCCCGGCAGATGTGCTGGAGTGTTATTGTTTCTGCAGGTCACCGGCACTAATGCCGGATGAAGCACTCGCCGAGGAGACACCCCCGATGACCCAACCCGCCTACACCCACGAGTGGGATGCCGGTGACCTGGGCTGCGGTGAGCTCGTGGTGCTGCTGAAGCTGAAGCTGCGCGACGAGATGACTGCAGGGGAGATCATCCGCCTCCACGGCACCGACGAGGGTCTGCAGTGGGATATGCCCGCCTGGTGCGGGCTGACCGGCAATGAGCTGGTCCACGCTGAACCCCCGTTGTTCTTCATCCGCAAAGGTCCAGCCCCTACCGCCGACGCACCCGAGGAGCGCGCATGAGCAGCAAGTTCAACGTCATCATCAACAACGCCAAGAACGACACCGACAAGGCGACCGTCGGCTTCGTCATCGCCAACGCCGCCGTCGGCTCCGACCAGGAGACCATGGTGTTCCTCTCCACCGAGGGCGCGCGCCTGGCGGAGAAGGGCTACGCCGATGACATCCACGAGGAGGGCTTCGCCCCACTCAACGAGCTCATGAGCAACTTCGTCAAGGCCGGCGGCACCATCTATGTGTGCGCCCCCTGCGTGAAGAAGCGTGGCATCGACACCGAGAACCTCGTCGAGGGCGCCACCGTCGTGGGCGGCGCGAAGCTCGTCGAGTTCCTCGCCGGCGGCACCCCGTCCGTCTCCTACTGATCCCCTGAACCCTGCCACGACGGTCCCCGTCGGCCCTGTTCCGGGGCTCTGACGGGGGCCGTCGTGCCCCTGCTGCGAAAGGTCCCCGCGTGTCCACCACCGCTCATCCGTACCCGCCCACCGCCGGTTTCGACGGTGGCCACCTCGACTGCGGCAACGGCCTGCTGCTGATGATCCGCCAGCACATCGATCCGCTGGAGCCCGGGCAGCTGCTGGAGATCCTCTCGCGGGACTCCACCGTGGAGGTGGATCTGCCCTCCTGGTGCCGCCTGACCAAGAACGACCTGGTCCACTGGTACGTCGAGGACGGGGAGGAGAAGATCTGGCGCTTCCTGGTCTCCAAGGGACCGTTCACTCCGCCAGAGGGGGAGGAACCGTCGGACGCCGCGGCCACGCCGGAGACACCGGCTACCACGACCGCCGATGCAGCCCCAGCCACTCCTGCTGCAGCACAGAATGATGAGGCCGCTCAGCCTGCCCCGCGCCGTAAGAAGCAGCGCAAGCGCCTGGCGAAGGAGCAGATGGCCATCACCCAGGAGGTGGTGACCCCGCACATCCCCGACGCCCTGCCCGAGCCGGCCCCGGCCCCCGCGATCGCCCCGCTGTCGGTGCTCACCATGGGGTCGTGGCCGCGGCCGCGCTGGATGCTGCGCACCCTGCATGAGCACCTCGAGGGCCGTGCGGATGAGGCCCAGTTCGCGGCCGATGCCGAGGATGCGGTGCGCCTGGCGATCGCCGCGCAGGAGCGGGCCGGGGTGGACCTGGTGACCGACGGAGAGCAGCGCCGCGACAACTACTCCTCCTTCGTGGGCGGTCTGCTGCAGAACTGCCAGCTGATCCCCATCACCGACCTGCTGCCCTACGTCGATGACCCCGAGGAGTTCCGCCGCGAGCTGGACGCCCTCGATGTGCCCGCCGGAGAGGTGCGCCACCCGGCCGTGTTCGGGCCGCTGGGCCGGGACAAGCCCCTGGTACGCCACGAGTACGAAGCCGCCGCGGAGATCAGCTCCCGCCCGGTCAAGGTGTGCCTGCCCGGCCCCTACCTGCTGACGCGCACCATGTGGATGGAGTGCATCTCCGACCGCGCCTACGACGACCGTGAACAGCTCGCCGAAGACATCGTGCGGGTGCTGCGCGAGGAGATCGCCGACCTCCTGGCCGCCGGGGCGCCGCTGGTGCAGATCGATGAGCCGGTCCTCACCGAAGTGCTGTACGGGCAGGTGGGCGAGGGCGGTCGCACCTTCATGTGCGGCGCGCTGGGCGATCGCGGTGACACCATCGCCGAACTCGCCTTCGCCCAGGAGCTCATCACCCGGGTCACCGACGGCTTCCCCGCCGAGCGGCTCGCGCTGCATGTGTGCCGCGGCAACTGGACGCGGGATGAATCCGCGGCGCTCGCCGGGGACTACGGGCCGCTGGTGCCGCTGTTCCGGGCCGCGAACGTGGGCACGCTCGTGCTCGAGCTGTGCACCCCGCGTGCCGGAGAGCTCTCCGCGCTGCGCGGCATCCGCGAGGATCAGCGGGTGTGCGTGGGCGTGGTGAACCAGAAGGACAGCGAGGCCGACACAGTCGAGGACGTCCTGGAGCGGGCGGAGAAGGCCATCGCCGTTTTCGGGCCCGAACGGGTGCTGCTGTCCACCGACTGTGGTTTCGCGACCTTCGCCGACAACCCCATCGACGACGCGCGCGAGGCGGAGCGGGTGCTGGGCCTCATGGCGCAGGCCCGTGACGTGCTGCGGGAGCGCCACGGAGCGGTCCCCGACTGAGGCGCAGGGAGGCGGCATCGCCGTGGCGGCGCGGGGACGGGGATGCTCGAGGCGGTTCCGCCTCCGCGGCGCGGGGACGGCGCGACCCTCGAGCGCCCCGTCGGCCCCTCTGGGGCGTCCCCGCCGCGCTGGGCGGTCTGATCGCGCGCCGACTCAGCCCAGCAGCTCCCGCAGATCCTCTGCGGTGATCGCGGCGCGGAACGCCTCGCCGCCGTCGGTCAGGGCGTCGAACAGCTCGGCCTTCTTCTGCTGCAGCGCGAGGACCTTCTGCTCGATCGTGTCCTCGGCGATCATCCGGTACACCATCACCGGGCGGTCCTGGCCGATGCGGTGGGTGCGGTCGATCGCCTGGTTCTCCGCCGCCGGGTTCCACCACGGATCCAGTAGGAACACGTAATCCGCCTCGGTGAGGGTGAGCCCGAAACCACCGGCCTTCAGCGAGATGAGGAACACCGGCGCCTGCCCCTCACGGAACGCTGTGACCACCAGATCGCGGTCCCGTGTGGAACCGTCCAGGCGCTCATGCGCGATGCCCTCACGCGCCAGGCGCTCCCCGATCAGGTCCAAGTAGCTCGTGAACTGGCTGAACAGCAGCACCCGGTGCCCATCCCCGATCACCTCCGCGAGCCGATCCAGCAGCGCCTCGAGCTTGCTGCCGGGCACATCCGCGTACGCCTCGGCGTCCACGAGCGCGGGATCCAGCGCCAGCATCCGCAGCAGGGTCAGCGAGCGGAACATGATGAACCGGGCGCGCTCCACATCGGACTCGATGAGCCCCAGCACCTTCTTGCGCTCCCGCTGTAGCACCGAGTCGTAGACCTCCCGATGCTCCGGGCTGAGCGGCACCGTGATGACCTCTTGGTGCTTCGCGGGCAGCTCGGCGGCTACCTGCTCCTTGGTGCGGCGCAGCAGGAACGGGCGGATCCGTCGGCGCAGCAGGGCTAGGCGCTCCGGGTGCTCCCCGGAGCCGATGGGCAGGGTGAAGCGCTGCCGAAATCCGATCGCGGTGCCCAGCAGGCCCGGGGCCACGAGATCCGCGATCGCCCACAGGTCCGCCAGGGAGTTCTCCATCGGCGTGCCCGTGATCGCCAGCCGCATCCGCGCCCGGATCCCCGCGGCCGCGAGGTGCGTGCGCGAGCGGGGGTTCTTCACGAACTGCGCCTCATCGAGCACGAGCCCCTGAAACGGTCCTGCCGCGGCGAAGGCCTCCTGGTCGATCCGCAGCACCGTGTAGCTCGTGACCACCAGATCCGCGCCATCGATCGCCGCGGGAACCTCGGTGCCGCGCGCGGCGGCGGTGGCATCCAGCACCCGCACCGTGAGCCCCGGGGTGAAACGTTCGGCCTCGCGCCGCCACACCGGCAGCACCGAGGCGGGGGCCACCACCAGGAACGGAGGGGCCGACGGGACGCGTTCGCGGGCGTGCGCGATCAGCGCGAGGGTCTGCACCGTCTTGCCGAGCCCCATGTCATCGGCGAGGATCCCGCCCAGCTCATGCGCGAACAGCATCGCGAGCCAGGCGAAGCCCTCCTGCTGGTAGTCCCGCAGTTCGGCGGTGAGGTGCGTCGGCAGCGGGGGAGCAGGCGGCGGATCTCCGGCGAGCACCCCGGCGATGCCGCGCTCCCAGGCGGCGCTCGCGGTGGCCTGCTGCGCCACCTCCGCGAGGTCATCCCACAGATCCACCTGGTAGCGGGAGATGCGCTGGGTCTCCGGTTCCCATTCCGCGAGCGCCTCACCCTCGGCGATCAGCTCCCGCAGCGCGTCGAAGGCCGGATGGTCCAGGGCGAAGTACGTCTTGTCCGGCAGCAGCAGGCGGCTGCGCCCCTGCGCGAGGGCCACGAACAGGGTGGGGAAGGGGATCTGGCGCCCCTCGATCGTGATGTCGAAACCGAGGTCGAACCAGTCGTTCTTCCCGGGGCTCTCATGCTGGGTGATCCGCACCTGCGGTGCGCCGTCGAGCTCCCGGTAGGCGTGGCGGGTCCCGGTGATCTGCACGTCCACATGCTCCAGCGCCGCGAGCGCATCCAGGGCATGCTCGCTGAAGCGGGCGGTGTCCGGGCCGGAGAGCAGCTCGACGGAGTCGTCGATCACCGTAGGCCATACGCTCATCGCCGCGGCGATCACGGCATCCTCATGGGCGAGATCCCGATGCGCGCCGTGGCGCTGGTCGATCGGGAAGCTCAGCTCCGGCTCGTGGTAGCGCCAGGACCAGCGCAGCGTGAGCCGATCCCCGGAGGCGTAGGCGGCCTGCAGCAGCAGGGTGGGGCGGCGCGCTGCGGGCAGTTCAACGCTGTCATCGCTGCTGGTGATGGCGGTGAGAGTGCGCAGCTGCGGGTAGGCGAGCTCGAGGAACGCTTCCCGCTCCGCGGTGGGCACGGCGAGCGGCTTCCGGCGCTGCAGGAGGGTCCGCAGCTCGCGCGGCACGGCGCGGGCCAGCGGCGCGATCCGCGCGTGGAGCGCGTCCTCCTCGTCGATCAGCACATCGAGCACCCCGGCCCCGCCCAGCAGACGGCCCCGCTCAGCGGCCTCGCCCTCCACGTCGATGAGGGGGCGCAGCTGCAGGTCGCCATGCTCATCTGCGCGCAGATCCAGGCCCGCCTCCGCCCGCCCCAGCAGCTCCACCGACGCGAGGCCGTCACCGGGCAGCAGCTCCACGCCGTGCGAGCGGGCCTGCGCGAGGGCCTGCCACAGCAGCGGGGAGGTGATCGTGCCCAGCCACAGATGCTCGATGCTGCCGGCCGCATAGGACCGCTCCACCCCCGCGGCCGCGAACAGCCGCGCGAGCGCCTCGGCCTGCGTCTCATCCAGATCCCGCCGCGCGGCCCGCTGCTCGAAGGTCCGCCAGGACAGCTGCCCCTTCACCCAGGTGCCGCGGCTGCCGCGGGTCATCGGCCGCAGCCCCACCCACAGCTCCGCGCCCTCGCGCACCAGACCCGCCGTGGCCGGGACGCGCCGCCGACGCGAGGCACCCGCCGCGGGCGCGGCCTGCAGATCCACCCGCAGGGCCAGCGGCTTCGGCGCCGCAGTGCCGGTGGGTCGCGCCGCAGAGGACAGCACGGGCCGCAGCACACTGCGCCACTCCGCCACCGGCTGCTCGAGCACCGCCTGCGCGGCGACCTCGCCCAGGTGATACAGCAGAGCCGCCACATGCTGGCATGCCTCCTGGGCCGGACAGTCGCAGCGCGAGACCGTCGGTCGCCACAGACCGCCCGGCCCCGCGGGCTGGAAACGGCGACTCACCGCATCCTCGTCGTACTCCACGAGAACGGCCGATGGGCGGTGCGCGGCACCCTCCTCATCGGTGACGGTCCCGCGCACGGTCTGCTCCGCCGCATCCCAGGCCAGGTCGTCGACCCGGCCGGCGCGGGCTGCCGCGAGGCCCCGCGAGGCCGTGCGATCACCCACGAGCAGACTGATCGCCGAGGGCAGCGGCCGGGGCAGAGACGAGGGATCGGGCATCCATCCAACGTACCGCGCAGCACCCACGCCGCTGCAGCGACGGCGGTGCGCCACCGCCTGGACGTGACCGGTCCCGCGCGGCCGGGACGGCGGTTCCCGCCCGTCCCGCTGCTCGACCCCGGTACTCTCACGGCGAGAACCCCACCCAAGGAGGCCCGTGTGGCAAGACTCTTCGGCACCGACGGAGTGCGCGGACGCGCGAACGACGACATCACCGCGGAGCTCGCGGTCGAACTGTCCGTGGGAGCCGCCCACGTGCTGGGCACCCTGGGTGCCTTCGGCGGCACCCGCCCCCGCGCGATCCTCGCCCGCGACACCCGCCCCTCGGGCGATTTCCTCTCCGCCGCGGTCTCCGCGGGCCTCGCCTCCGCCGGGGTGGATGTGCTGGACGCAGGAATCCTCCCCACCCCGGGCCTCGCCCATCTGGTGCAGGCCTCCGGCGCGGATCTGGGTGTGATGATCTCCGCCTCCCACAACCCGGCGCCCGACAACGGCATCAAGTTCTTTGCTCGCGGCGGCACCAAGCTCCCCGATGAGGTGGAGGACGCGATCGAGGCGCGGCTGGGCGAGCAGTGGGAACGCCCGCAGGGCACCGACGTCGGCACCATCACCCCGTACGAGGGGGCGATCGAGCAGTACGTCACCCACCTGGTGGGCACCCTCGACATCTCTCTCGAGGGCATCAGCGTGGTGGTCGACTGCGCGAACGGCGCCGCGGCGATCACCGGCCCGGAGGCGCTGCGCCGCGCGGGGGCGACTGTGCACGTGATCGGTGACCGCAGCGACGGCGGGCTCATCAATGACGGCGTGGGCTCCACCCACCTGGAGGCGCTGCAGGCCGCGGTGCGCGAGCACGGCGCGGATATCGGCGTGGCCTTCGACGGGGACGCGGACCGCTGCCTGGCCGTCGATGCTGGGGGCCACGAGATCGATGGCGACCAGATCATGGCGATCCTGGCACTGGACCTCAAGGAGCGCGGCAAGCTGCATGAGGACACGCTCGTCGTCACCGTGATGAGCAACCTGGGATTGAAGCTCGCCATGCGCGATCACGGCATCATCCTGGGGCAGACGGCCGTGGGGGACCGCTACGTACTGGAGGAGATGACGCTGGGCGGCTTCTCCATCGGCGGCGAGCAGTCCGGCCACGTCATCATCGCCGAGCATGCCACCACCGGCGATGGGGAGCTGACCGCCCTGCATCTGCTGCAGCGCATGGTGCAGACCGGCCGCACCGCGCGCGACCTCGCCTCGGTGATGACGCGCATGCCGCAGGCGCTCATCAACGTGCGCGGCGTGGACAAGGCGCGCGCCACGATCGACCACGAGGTGCGCACCGCCGTCGAGGCCGCCGAGCGCGAGCTGGGGGAGTCCGGCCGCGTGCTGCTGCGCCCCTCCGGCACCGAGCCGGTTGTGCGCGTCATGGTTGAGGCGCCCACCGACGAGGAGGCGACTGCCATCGCCGAGCGCCTGGCGGGCATCGTCCGCGAGCGCCTCGCGCTGTGAGCCGGGGCCGTGAGCACGCCTGACTCTGTGCGCACGCCTGGCCTCAGGACCCCCTGACGCGACACGCCCGCCGAGTGCACCGATCTGTCTCCTGAGCGCCACAGATCGGTGCACTCGGCGCTGCATGGCGGCGTGCCCCCCCTCACACCTTGCGCAGCAGCACTGAATGCACCCGGTGCTGCCCGTCCTTGCGCAGAACCAGGTCCGCACGGCCGCGTGTGGGCAGTACGTTCTCGCGCAGGTTCGGGCCGTTGATCGTCTCCCAGATGCGGGTGGCGGTCTGCCGGGCCTCCTCATCGGTGAGATCCGCGTAGCGGGTGAAGTAGGAGCGCGGATCGGAGAAGGCGGTGCGCCGCAGCTGCCCGAAGCGCTCCACGTACCAGCGCTGCACATCCTCCGCCCGCGCATCTACGTACACGGAGAAGTCGAAGAAGTCGCTGACGGCCATGCCGAGTCGTCCATCGCGCCGCGGCCGGGCCGGCTGCAGCACGTTCAGGCCCTCCACGATCAGCACATCCGGCTGCTCCACCACGATGCGCTCGCCGGGGATGATGTCGTAGGTCAGGTGCGAGTACACCGGCGCTTCCACCCGCTGCTGCCCGGACTTCACATCGGCCACAAAGCGCAGTAGGGCGCGTCGGTCGTAGCTTTCGGGAAAGCCTTTGCGGTGCATGATCCCGCGCGCGGTCAGCTCCGCATTGGGGAACAGGAACCCGTCGGTGGTCACCAGCTGCACCCGCGGGGTGTCCGGCCAGCGCGCCATGAGCTCGCGCAGCAGACGCGCCGTCGTGGATTTGCCGACCGCCACCGAGCCCGCCACGCCGATGATGTACGGGGTGCGGTGCTGATGCTGGTTCAGGAAGTCCTCGCGGGCCCGCCGCAGGGCTTGCGCGGCTGCGACCTGGATGTTCAGTAGCCGGGAGATGGGCCGATAGACCGCATCGACCTCGGTGAGATCCACCTGATCCCCCAGTCCTCGCAGGTGCTGCACATCCTCTTCGCTGAGCGGCAGCGGGGTCTGCTGGGACAGCCGCGCCCAGTTCTCCCGCGAGATCTCCTCGAACGGGGTGACGGCGTGGGTGGGCGACGCGGTCTTCATGGCAGGACATTGTTCCATCCGTCGGCCCGCGACGGCGGCCGCCGCCTGCGCAGTGCGGCACGGGATGCTCGCCAGGGCGCCGCACAGGAGGCGGTGCGTATTCATGACCGCTGCGCGCACCTCTCGACCAGGCCCGCGCGCAGACGCTCCGAAACGTGATCGAAACCTCGCCCGGATCGGCCGTTGTGGCAGGCGAGCGGGCCGTCGCTGGTTAGCGTGAGCGGCATGTGCGGAATCGTCGGCTATGCAGGCCCCCAGCATCCTGAGCCCACCACCCGTCCGCTGGATGTGGCCCTCCAAGGTCTCGCGCGCCTCGAATACCGCGGCTACGACTCCGCGGGCGTGGCCACCCTCGAGGGCGAGCGAGTGCAGGTCACCAAGCGTGCCGGGAAGCTCCAGAACCTCCGGGAGGTCCTCGGCGAGAACCCGGTGACCGCGGGCGCTGTCGCCATCGGCCACACCCGCTGGGCCACCCACGGCGCCCCCACCGACGGCAACGCCCACCCCCACCATGGCGGGTACGACGGCGAGCTGGCGCTCGTGCACAACGGCATCATCGAGAACTTCGCCGCCCTGCGCGCCGAGCTCGAGCGCGACGGGTACACCTTCACCTCGGACACCGACTCGGAGGCCGCTGCCCACCTGGTGGCCCGGGAGATGCAGCGCACCGGTGACCTCACGGCCGCGATGCGTGCTGCGACCGCCCGCCTCGAGGGTGCCTTCACGCTGCTGGCGATCCATCGCGATGCCCCCGGCACCGTCGTCGCCGCGCGCCGTAACTCCCCGCTGGTCGTGGGGCTCGGCGAGGGTGAGAACTTCCTCGGCTCGGACGTCGCCGCCTTCGTGGACGCCACCCAGGAGGCGCTCGAGATCGACCAGGACCAGGTCGTCACCGTCACCGCCGATGCCGTCACCGTCACCGACGCCGAGGGTCAGGAGATCACCGACCCCAGGCGCTACGCGATCGACTGGGACGCGAGGGCTGCGCAGAAGGGCGGCTACGCCTCCTTCATGGCCAAGGAGATCCACGAGCAGGCCAGCGCCGTGGCCGATACGCTGCGCGGCCGCATCGAGGGCGGGACGCTGCAGCTGGATGACATGAGCGTGGATGAGTCCGTGCTGCGCAGCATCGACAAGATCGTCGTGATCGCCTGCGGCACCGCTGCCCATGCCGGCAGTGTCGCGAAGTACGCGATCGAGCACTGGTGCCGCATCCCCACCGAGGTGGAGCTCGCCCATGAGTTCCGCTACCGCGACCCCGTCGTCACGGAGAAGACCCTCGTGGTCGCGATCTCCCAGTCGGGCGAGACCATGGACACCCTGATGGCGGTGCGGCACGCCCGTGAGCAGGGCGCGAAGGTGGTGGCGTTGTGCAACACCCGCGGCTCCTCCATCCCACGCGAGTCCGATGCGGCGCTGTATCTGCACGTGGGCCCCGAGATCGCGGTGGCCTCCACCAAGGCTTACCTGGGGCAGATCATCGCCAGCTACCTGCTGGGCCTGTACCTCGCGCAGGTGCGCGGGAACCTCTTCGCCGATGAGATCGCCGCGCTGATGGAGGACCTCGAGCAGATCCCCGCCCAGATCCAGCAGGTCCTGGACCGCGCCGACGAGGTGGAGCAGCTGGCCCGCGCTATGCGTGACGCCACGAGCGTGCTGTTCCTGGGCCGACACGTCGGCTATCCGACCGCGATGGAGGGCGCCTTGAAGCTCAAGGAGATCGCCTACATCCACGCCGAGGGCTTCGCTGCCGGGGAGCTCAAGCACGGCCCGATCGCCCTGGTGGAGGAGGGGCAGCCGGTGTTCGTCATCGTCCCCTCCCCACACGGCCGCGAGTCCCTGCACGCCAAGGTGGTCTCCACGATCCAGGAGGTCCGTGCCCGCGGCGCGAAGACCCTGGTGATCGCCGAAGAGGGGGATGAGGACGTGGTCCCGTACTCCGATGTGGTGCTGCGTGTGCCCCGCACCCGCACCCTGTTCGCACCGCTGCTGACCGTGATCCCGCTGCAGATCTTCGCCTGCGAGCTCGCCACCGTGAAGGGCCTGGACGTCGACCAGCCGCGCAACCTCGCCAAGTCCGTGACCGTGGAATGAGCAGGGGGCGCTCGCCGGCCCGGATCGAGCGGCCGATGGGTACGGCCGGCGCGCCCGCGGGTGCGCGAACGGTGTGATACTGCCCAGGTGAGCACTTTTCCCACCGCGACGCCCGAACCCGGCCCCACCGAGGGCTTCGGCGGACGCGCCTTCGCCCCACGGCAGGACGGCGCCGTCGCGGGGGTCGGCGTGGATGTGGTGGATATCGCCCGGCTGACCAGCATGTTCGAGCGCACCCCCGCGCTGGCCGCACGGCTGCTCACCGACAGTGAACGGAACCTCTCCGACGCCTCCCGCGCCGCCCGCGTGGCTGCGAAGGAAGCCGTCGGGAAGGCGCTCGGCGCCCCCGGGGATTTCTCCTGGCAGGACGTCACCGTGGAGCGCACCGCGACCCGGCGGCCCTACCTGCGGCTGCGCGGCGCGACCCTCCGCGCCGCCGAAGCCCAGAACGTCACCCACCTGCACCTGTCCCTTTCCCACGACGGGGATGTGGCCACCGCGATCGTCATCGCCGAGCGCGGTCCTGCGGCCCAGGCCGCCTCAGGAAACGGGGTGGGGCCGACGGGCACCGACGCTCCCGCGGGACTATCCCGATGATCCGTGGATACGACGCCGACCAGGTCCGCGCCGCAGAGCAGCCGCTGCTGGCCGCCGGGGAGCCGCTCATGCTCCGCGCCGCTCGCGCCCTGGCCGATCGCACCGCCGCGCTGCTGTCGGAGCTCACCGCCCACCACCTCGGAGACCACCGGATCCTGGTCCTCGCCGGGCCCGGCAGCAACGGCGGTGACGGCCTGTACGCCGCGGCGATGCTGCGCCGCGAGCGGATCTCCGCCGACGCCCTCGCCACCGGCGCCAGCCTGCATGACGAAGGCGCGCAGGCCCTGCGGGATGCGGGCGGCGCCATCCACCGCCTCGCGGACCTCACCGCGGGGCAGATCGACGAGCTCCTCACCTCCACCACCGTCGTACTCGATGCGATCCTCGGCATCGGCGGCCGCCCCGAGATCCCCGCCCCCATCGCACCGCTGCTGGATGCCGTGCGGGAGCATGACCTGCCCGTGATCGCTGTGGATGTGCCGAGCTTCGTCGATGCCACCACCGGTCGCGCCGCCCCCGGCGCACTCGCCGCGCGGGAGACCGTCACCGTCGGTGCGGTGAAGACCGGTCTGCTGCTGCCCGGCGCCGCCGAGCTCGCCGGGAACCTCCACCTCGTGGATATCGGGCTGGAGCCGCATCTGCCGACGGCCCCTGCCGTGCAGCGCCTGGAGACCGTCGACCTCGCCGCCCACCTGCCGCGCCCCACCGCCGCCTCCACGAAGTACACGCAGGGTGTCGTTGCGCTTGCCGCCGGCAGCGAGCAGTACCCCGGCGCCGCGCTGCTCGCCGCCTCCGGGGCGGCCCGCACCGGCGCTGGCATGGTCCGCGTCCTCGCGCCGCGCCGGGTCGTGGACCTGGTCCTCGGCGCCCGCCCGGAGATCATCGGCCACCTGGTCGAGCCAGGCGCGGACGGCCGCACCCTGGACCTCTCGGCCGATGCCATCGGCCGCACCGACGCGCTCGTCATCGGACCCGGCCTGCCGCCTGAGGACCCTCGCGCCCTCGCCGGGGTGCGCCTGCTCACCAGCAGCGCGTCCATGCCGGGGGTCATCGACGCCGGAGCGCTCAGCGTGCTCGACTCCGCGACGCGCCTGCACCCTGACATGGTGCTCACCCCGCACCGCGGTGAAGCCGAGCGCCTGGCCCGCCGCCTGCACCTGGATGCGCGCCTGCCCGCCGCCGAGCTGGCCCGCGCTCTTGCCGCGGCCACCGGCGCGACCATCCTGCTCAAGGGCGCGATCACCCTTATCGCCCCCGGTGACGGCGGGCCCCTGCTCAGCCAGGCTGATGGCACCCCGCGCCTGGCCACCGCCGGCACCGGAGACGTCCTCGCCGGGATCCTCGGCGCCCTGCTCGCCGCCGGTATCCCCGGACCGCAGGCGGCGGCGACCGCGGCGGCGCTGCACGGGCGGGCCGGTCGCCTCGCCTCCCACGACGGACGCCTGCCCCTCGTAGCCCTCGACGTCGCCGACCACCTGCCTGCAGCCGCCGGGACTATCCTGAACATTCCTGGCGCCCCCTGACCTGAGGAGCCCGATGAGCCTGCCCATGCCCGCCGAGGATCCCCGGCATCTGCCCAGCCGCACCGTGATCGACCCCTCCGCGATCACGCAGAACACCCGGGCGCTCGGAACCCTCCTGGAGGAGCACACTGCCTTGATGGCCGTGGTGAAGGCCGACGGGTACGGCCACGGCATGCTCACCGCCGCCCGCGCCGCCCTCGAAGGCGGTGCGACCTGGCTGGGCGTCGCCCATCCCGCGAGCGCGCTCGCCCTGCACCGCGCTGGGCTCGACGCCCAGATCCTCACCTGGCTGTACGAACCGGTGACCGCCCGGGCTGTGCTGCCCGATGTCATCGGCGCCGGGATCGATGTGGCCGTCTCCTCCCCGCAGATGCTGGCCCTCGTCTCCGAGGCCGCCCACCAGGTGGAGCGCCGCGCTCGCGTGCACCTGAAGATCGACACCGGCATGGGGCGCGGCGGCGTCATGCCCTGGCAGGTGCGCGAGGTCGCCATCACCATCCGGGAGGACGACTTCCTGGGCCTGACCGCCGCCTGGACCCATATGACCAGCGCCGAGGACCCCGACGACCCCGCCACCGATCAGCAGGTGGAGACCTTCGACTCCGCGTGCACGCTGCTCGAGGAGATCGTCGGCCCCATCCCGCTGCAGCACCTGGCGAACTCCGCGCTCACGCTCACCCGGCCTGACCTGCACCGTGACATCGTCCGGCCCGGCATCGCCCTGTACGGCTACCCGCCCGTGCCCTCCGAGGTGCCACTGCGTCCCGCGATGACCCTCACCAGCCGCCTCGCCCTCGTCAAGGAGGTCCCCGAGGGGCAGAGCATCGGCTATTCCCGCACCTACCACACCACGCGCACCACCCGTCTGGGCCTGGTCCCCCTCGGGTACGCCGACGGGCTGCACCGTGCCGCCTCCGATCGCTGCCACGTCCTGGTGCGCGCCGAGGGCGGTGACCAGCTCGCCCCCCAGGTGGGTCGCATCTCCATGGACCAGATCGTCATCGACCTGGGGCCGGACAGCACCGCACAGGCCGGCGATGAGGTGTTCCTCTTTGGCGACGCCGGTGGGGACCCCGAGAGCCCCTCGGCGCCCTCGGCCGAGGACTGGGCGGTTGCCGCCGGCACGCTTCCCTACGAAATCCTCACCTCGATTTCCGGGCGGGTGGCGCGGGAGGTGCGCGCATGACGCGCCTGACGGTGCGCACCCGCGACGCCGAGGGCACCCGCCACGTGGCCCGCACCCTGGCCGCCGCCCTGAAGG
Organism: Brachybacterium sp. Marseille-Q7125; assembly: GCF_023062615.1. Lineage (NCBI taxonomy): Bacteria > Bacillati > Actinomycetota > Actinomycetes > Micrococcales > Dermabacteraceae > Brachybacterium > Brachybacterium sp. Marseille-Q7125. Next base: position 38,553 of record NZ_JALLAL010000001.1, read on the forward strand.
CCGGGGATCTGCTGGTCCTGGACGGTCCGCTCGGCGCCGGGAAGACCACCTTCACCCAGGGCCTCGGGGCGGGTCTGCAGGTCCGCGGCCCCGTCGCCTCCCCGACCTTCGTCATCGAACGGGTGCACCCCAGCCTCGTCGGCGGCCCCGCGCTCGTGCACGTGGACGCGTATCGCCTCGGCGGAGAGGGAGAGATCGACGACCTGGACCTCGATGCGGACCTGGATCGGGCCGTGACCGTCGTCGAGTGGGGCCGGGACCGCGTGGAGCACCTGGCCGACTCGGTGCTGCTCATCGAGCTCGAGCGCCCCGCCGCGGTGGAGGACCCCAGCGACCCCGATGAACCCCGCACCCTGGTCATGACCGGGTACGGGCCCCGCTGGGACACCGCCGCCCGGGAGGGCCTCGCGGCCCTGTTGGCACAGATCACGGGGGCTGACGGGCTGGTCCGCGCCCCCCAGGATGAGGAGACGCACTGATGCTGCTGGGGATCGACACATCCGGGGCGGTGAGCATCGCCGTGGCTCGCGGCGCCCTGAACGGGCCCGCCCCCGAGGTCCTCGCCGTGCGCACCGATGCGCGTGCCCGCCACCACGACGAGATGCTTCTCGCCCTCATCGAGGACACCCTCACGCAGGCCGGCATCACGCGCCGTGATCTCACCGGCGTCGTGGTCGGCCGCGGCCCCGGCCCCTTCACCGGACTGCGGGTGGGCCTGGTGACCGCCCGCACCATCGCCGCGGTGCTCGGGGTGCCTCTGGTGGGACTCAGCTCTTTGGATGCTCTCGCGCACCAGGCGCTGGCTGAGCATGCGCGCTCGACCGGCCAGACCACGGTGGGTGTGGCGCTGGATGCGCGGCGCCGCGAGGTCTACCACGCCCGCTACCGCCGCACCGCCGACGGGCACGTGGAGCGCATCGCCGACCCGGCCGTGGACGCCCCCGCCGAGGTCGCCGCGGAGCTCACAGCCTGCGATGTCCTCGTCGGCTCCGGCTGCGCCCTGTACCCCGAGCTGCTGCCCGCCACCGCCGACATGCCCCACGCCGACGCCGGGCACCTCATCCTCGCCGCCGCCCGGCAGACCGCCCGCGGCGCGGACCTTGCGAGCACCGAACCGCTGTACCTGCGCGAGCCTGATGCCGCGAAGCCCACCGCTCGTAAGAGCGCCCTGGGTCTGCCCGATGCCCGGCGGCAGCGCTGACATGCTCGATCCCGATATGCCCGACACCCCAGGCGGAGCCGACGGGGGCACGGGGCCGTGGGCCCTGCGCCCCGTCACCCTCGAGGATGTCGAAGCGATCGCGTTCGCGGAGCTCGAGCTGTTCCCCGACGAAGCCTGGACCGTCTTCCAGCTCGCCGCGGAGATCGAGCACCCCGACCGCCGCTACGTCATCGCCGCGACGGGGGCCGATGCGAGCGGTGAGCTGCTCGGCTATGCCGGGATCATGCTCGCCGGGGACACCGCGGACCTGCACACCATCGGCACCCTCCACCCTGGGCGCGGCATCGGTCGTGCCCTGCTGGCCTGGTGCGAGCAGCAGGCCAGCGCCCAGGGAGCGCAGCGCATGCTGCTCGAGGTGCGCGAGGACAACTCCCGCGCCCGCGCGTTCTACGCCGCGGCCGGGTATGAGGAGATTGCGCGGCGCCGCGGCTACTACCGCCTGCGCGGCCGCAGCATCGACGCCCTGGTCATGCAGCGTACCCTCGCGGGAAAGACCCCCGGTCAGGACGCGTAATCCCGCACCTTCTGGAACAGATCCGGATACTGCGCCTCGAGCCGCCGTTCCGCCAGGAGCAGGCCGACGACGAACACGATCGCCCCGGCGAGAATCGCCAGGCCCCCAGCCAGCAGCGTGAGTCCGGTGCTGCCGACGGCGGCTCCCCAGATCCCCACACCGATCGCCGGTGCCAGGGCGAGGAGCAGCACCAGCATCGACACGGTCATGGCGAGCATCGCATTCGCGGAGCTCGCGGACTTGTCCTTCATCGGATTCGTGCCGGGCGGGGACGCCGGATACGGCATAAGCGTCGCGATCAGCATGGAGATTCCCCAGCCGGCGATCATCGCGCCGGTCACGCCGAGGACGAACAGGCCGATCATCTCCGGCATGTCGAAGACGAGGGGGATCAGCGTCGACAGGAGCAGGGCCGGCGGGCCCATCAGCAGCGCCTGCGCCGCCACCCGCCCCAGCAGGTTCGCGCGGGCCGGGAGCGATGCGGTGATGTTCACCCAGCCGGAGGGGCCATCGAAACCGATCTCATTGGCGAGGCTGAGTCCGCTCATGCCCAGCATGAAGATGACCATGCCCAGCATCATCGCGCGCGACTCCGGCAGCACGAAGCCCATCGCCACCAGGAACACCACGACGATCGGGTAGATGCCGAGCGCTGCGAGGTAGCGGGTGTCCCGCCGCCAGTACCGCAGCGACTTGCCCAGCACCGCGCCGAACGGCCCGGATGGCACGAAGCGCGGCACGAGCGGCGAGACGCTGGTGGTGCCCGAGGATGCATCACCGGCCAGCGCGGAGGTGAGCGAGGCGTCGATAGAGCGCCGCCACCACAGCCATACGAGCACGATGGTCGCCGTGCCGATCAGTGCTCGCAGCGCTGCGGTGAGTGCCCGGCCCTCGGCCAGGTCCATCGGCACCGAGAACAGTGCCCCCACCGGGGTCCAGGCGAGACCCTCCACGATGCGTGACAGCAGGGAGAGGTCCACCACGGCGACAGCATCCGGGATGCGCTGCATGAGCAGGGACGCGGCGTAGATCAGCACGAACATGCCCAAAAACGCGACGATCCCGCCGAGCTCCCGACCGCTGCGGGAGGAGGAGCGGGAGGCGGAGTGCGCGAACACTGCCCGCAGCAGCAGCAGGCACAGCACGAAGCCCGCCAGATTCGCCGGCAGCAGCGCGATCATCGCCGCGACCACCCAGCCGATGCCCTGCCCGAACAGCACCAGCCACAGGGCTTCGAAACCGGTGGCGATGAGGATCGCGATGAGGGTGAACAGGCTGGGCAGGCTGAGCGCTGCGGCGACGGCCATCCCGGGCTGCAGGTTGCGGGCGCTGCGTGGGTATAGGGCGAAGGCCCGGGGATCCAGCGTGTCATCGACGCCGAAGGCGAATAGCGGGACCAGAACCCACAGCAGGACTGTCAGCGCGCCGAGCCCGCGGATGATTGCGGGGAACACCGTTCCCTCACCGGCCCACAGCGTGGTGCCCAGGAAGATGAACACCAGGGCCACCATGGCGCCGATCCCGTACAGCGCTCCGATGATCGTGCCGATGAGCTTGCCGATGTTCTTGCGGTAGGACCGCTTCCACAGCGTCCACCGCAGCCGGGCCAGTCCCCGGATCAGATCCTTCTGGCTGACCTGCCCATGGTGGACATCCTGGGCAGCGGCGGTCGCAGCGTGCTCATGCGTCAGGACTCCAGCCACGACAGGCTCCCCTCCGCGACGTCTCCGCCGCCCACCAGATCGATGAAGGTCTGCACGAGCGAACCGCCCTGCCGCACCTCATCCAGCGTCCCGTCGGCCAGCAGCTCGCCGCCCGAGATGATCGCCACATGGCTGCACAGCCCCTCCACCAGTTCCATCACATGGCTCGAGAGCACCACGGTGCCGCCGCCCTCGACATAGGCGGTGAGGATCTTGCGGATCACCTGCCCGGAGACCGGGTCGACGGCCTCCAGCGGCTCATCGAGCACCAGCAGGCGCGGTGCGTGCAGCAGCGCGCAGGCCAGCAGGATCTTCTTGGTCATGCCGGCGGAGTAGTCCACCACGAGCTTGCCGTCCTCACCGGCGAGGTCCAGGGCGGCCAGCAGTGAGTCGCTGCGCTCGGTCACGACGTCGGGCTCCATCCCGCGGATCAGACCGACGTAGCTCAGCAGCTCTCGGCCGGTGAGCCGGTCGAAGGTGCGCAGCCCATCGGCCAGCACGCCCAGCCGGGCCTTCGCCTCCAGCGGCGTGGTCCACATGTCGTGCCCCAGCACATGTGCGGTCCCCGCATCGGGGCGCAGCAGACCGGTGGCCATCGACAGCGTGGTGGTCTTACCGGCGCCGTTGGGGCCGACGATCCCGTAGAAGGAGCCGCGCGGGACGTCCAGGGAGATGCCGTGGACCACCTCCGTCTTGCCGAAGGACTTCCGCAGTCCGCGCAGGGACAGGGCGGCCTGCTCGGGGCGTGCCGCATCTGCGGCGATCGGGGCTGCCACGCCGGCCAGCGGTGCCGGGGCAGGGGTGTCGGGGTCCGATGCGTCAGGTGCTGGCGCGCCGAGATCCGACGCGCCGGATCCGGATCGGCCAGGCGCCGCGTCGGGGACGGACCCATCGGGTGGCAACGGAGTGGGGGAGTGCGGGCTCGTCTCAGACATGCCTTCACGCTAGACCCTGTGGCCATAGCGTCGGTCCCCCGCTCGGAGAGGGTTTCTCCGACCTTCGTCGGCAATCCACCTGCCGGTTGAGGGCGCAGTGGGCGGGGCCCACTAGGATTTCGCTGAGCCGTCCGGCTCATGGAAGGAGCCTCATGTCCAAGCTTCGCCCCACGCCCCGGCCACCGGCCCTTGCGCCCGAGGTCGAGGAGATCCCGCTGGGGATCCGGCGCCTGGCCGCCTGGTCCTGGCGTCTGATGCTGATCCTCGCCGCCGGCGCCCTGGTGGTGTGGGCGCTGCTGAAGATCACCACCATCGTCATCCCGGTGCTGATCGCTGTGCTGCTGGCCTCGATGCTGGCGCCGATCGTCCGGGTCCTGACCCGCTACACCTTCCTGGGGCGTGCTGCCGCAAGCGGCATCGCCCTGCTGGGCCTGCTGCTGGTGATCGCGGGGATGTTCACCCTGGCCGGTCGGCAGCTGTTCGCGCAGTGGGCGGATATCCAGGACAAGGCCGTCACCGGTTTTCAGAACCTCGTGGACTGGGTGACCACCACCTTCCAGGTGAAGACCCCGACGGTCAACGCCGCGATCGACGAGGGTCTCGAGCAGCTGCAGAAAAACGCCGATCAGCTGGTCACCGGTGCGCTCAGCACCGCCGCGGTGCTCGGCAACATCGGCACCGGCATCCTGATCTGCCTGTTCACACTGTTCTTCCTGCTCTCCAGCGGCACCGGGATCTGGCGGTGGGTCATCGGTCTGCTGCCGCCGGAGGCTCGGGTGCCCACGCATGAGGCGTTCCGCCGCGGCTGGAAGGCGCTGTCGGCCTACATGCGCACCCAGATCCTCGTGGCCGCCGTGGACGCGACCGGTATCGCGCTGGGCATGGTGGGGCTGGGGCTCGGCTCCTACGCCGTGCCGATCTGGCTGCTGGTGTTCCTGTTCAGCTTCATCCCGCTGGTGGGAGCGGTCGTCTCCGGAGCGATCGCCGTCCTGCTGGTGCTCGTGCTCAACAGCTGGGTGGGCGCGATCATCATGCTCGTGATTGTGCTGGCGGTGCAGCAGCTGGAGGGCAATGTGCTCCAGCCCTTCCTCATGGGCAAGGCCGTGGAGCTGCACCCCCTGGCGGTGTTCCTCGGGGTCGCCACCGGCGCGATCATCGCCGGGATCCCCGGCGCGCTGTTCGCGATCCCGGTGATCGCCTTCGTCAACGCCACGGTGCTGTACATGGTGGGGCGTGACCCCGACCCGGATATGGGGGAGGACGTCGCGCTGCAGGAGCACTTCGCCCAGCTCACGGGCAGGCGCCGCCACAGCTGACGCCGCGCAGGCATCCCGCATCGCGACGACGAAGAGCGCGGCCCCTCCCCGGAATCACCGGGACGGGGCCGCGCTCGTGTACGGGGCCGGCCGCAGCGGGCCGACGGGGCTCAGGCCGAGCGGTAAGGCTTGGCGCGCAGGATCTCGATCGGGAAGGACTTCCCGTTGGGCGCGGTGTACTCCACCGTGTCACCCACCTTCGAGCCCTGGATGGCGCTGCCCAGCGGGGACTGCGAGGAGAACACCTCGAGGTTCTCCTCATCGTCGGCGATCTCACGGTTGCCCAGCAGGAACGTGCGCTCCTTACCGGCCATCGAGATCTTCACGACCATGCCGGGCTCGACGACGCCATCATCCTTGGGCGCCTCGCCCACCACGGCGTGCTTCAGCAGATGCTTGAGGTCCGCGATGCGGGCCTCCATCTTGCCCTGCTCCTCGCGGGCGGCGTGGTAGCCGCCGTTCTCCTTGAGGTCGCCCTCGTCCCGAGCCGCGGCGATGCGCTCGGTGATCTCGGTGCGGCCGGGGCCCTCGAGCTCCTCGAGCTCCTTCGCCAGGCGGTCGTACGCGTCCTGGGTGAGCCAGGTGCCGTTCGGCTGGTCGCTCATAGGGTCACTCCTGTCGATGTCTGTGGCGCAGGGGCCCGATACGAGGGCCCCTGAACGCGAATCACGGGGCACATGTCCTCATGCGCCCCGTGTGCGGGTGATGATGACCGGCACGCTACCGGTTCCGAGCTATTTTACACACTGTCGCGCGAAACCCGAGGACCGACGGGTCGGCTGTGGCGCATTCGAGGACTGCGGCCGCCGCTGCACGGTCACCGGGCGCGGTGGTCGCTGCGCGGTCAGCGGGCGTCGCAGCGGACGATCTCCGCGGAGACCGCCTCGCCCTGGGTGGCGATCTCGACGTGGTGTGTGGACTGTCGGGCCGTCTGCGCCGGTACGGCGACCTCGACGAAGCCGACCTGGGCGCGGCCCTTGTTCAGCGCCTGGATGCGGCAGCTCGCCTCCGTGCCGGGGTCCATCGTCACCACGAAGCCGACGCCGATCTGGTCATCGGCCAGATGCTCATACGAGATCACATCGGCGCGCACCGCCGGCGTGGCCAGCCGCATCCCCACGACCACCACGACCGCGAGGAACGCCACCGCGCCGAGGGTCACGAGGATCCGGGCGGTGGAGGCGGACACGAGAGGGCCGCCGTAGCGGTCTGCGAGACGGGAGCTGACATCGGGCATGCAGCCATTCTCGCCCATCGTGAGGATCACCGCGGCGACCATGAGCTTCTCCCACAGGTGGCGTACGATCCCACGAGGATGAGCGCCCCGCCCCGACCCCGTCGGGCGGCATTGACGGCGCCACCACCCCCGCGGGGCAGCCGCCCCACCCCACGACTTGGGAGGAGCCTCGTGACCGTGCAGCGTCCCGCCCCCGACGAGCCCCTGCGCATGGTGGCCGTCCACGCCCACCCGGACGATGAATCGTCCAAGGGCGCCGGCGCCACCGCGCGCTATGCCCGCGAGGGCGTACAGGTGACTGTCATCACCTGCACCGGTGGGGAGCGTGGCGATGTGCTCAATCCGCGGTTGCGCAATGACCCGGAGCTGACCGCCCAGACTCTGCCCGCGGTGCGGCGCCGCGAGATGGAGGCGGCGCGGGACATCTTGGGCGTGGACCACGAGTGGCTGGGCTTCGAGGACTCGGGACTGCCCGAGGGCGACCCCCTGCCGCCGCTGCCCGAGGGCAGCTTCGCGACCCTCCCCGTCGAGGAGGCCGCCCGCCCCCTGGTGGCGGCGCTGCGGCGGCTGCGCCCCCACGTGATGACCACGTACGACGAGAACGGCGGCTACCCGCACCCGGATCACATCATGGTCAACCGGGTGAGCCTCATGGCCTTCGACCTCGCTGCGGACCGGGACTATGCGCCGGAGCTCGGCGAGCCCTGGGCGGTGGCGAAGCTGTACTACATCAATGCTTTCCATCGGCAGCGCTTCAGCGCAATCACCCGATTCCTGCATGGCCGCGGGACTCCCAGCGAGGAGCTCGATGCGATGCTGCAGCGCTACGACGAGAGCCACGACCGTCTGCTGACCACCCGTATCGATGTGCGTGAATACCTGGGGATCCGCGATGATGCGCTGCGCGCCCACGCCACCCAGGTGGATCCCGATGGGCCCTTCTTCCGCATCGCCCACGATGTGGAGCATGAGGCCTGGGGGACCGAGGACTACGAGCTGCACATCTCCCGCATCGGGGTGCGACTGCCGGAGACGGACCTGTTCGCGGGGCTGCGCCACGACGAGCTGCAGGCCCAGGCATGAGCGGCGACCTGCGGCTGCTGCCCGCGCTGCTGCACGCCGCACCGGGCCCCTCGGACGGGGAGGAGTTCAACCTCGTCACCGTCTCCCCAGGGCTGCCGGGCTTCTTCGCGATGTTCGTGCTCGCCCTGCTGGTGCTGCTGCTCGTGGTGGATATGACGCGCCGCACCCGTCGAGTCCAGGCGCAGGATCGCGTCGCCGAGCGGATGGCCCGCCAGGAGCAGGCCGATCAGCGGGCGCGGGGGCAGGATCCGCAGCGTGATGGCGGCGTGAGCGGAGCAGAGGATGACGCCGCGGAGGACGCTGCGCAGCAGGAGGCGGAGGGCACCGCGCAGCAGGAGCCGGTCGAGCCGCGCTCGGGCCTCGAGGAGCCGCCGCATGAGGGAGAGCCGTCGGCCGAGCCGGAGGATGGTCCCGGGGCGGAGCCGACGGGGCGCTGAAGCGTCGGCGCGCTCACAGCACGGAGACCAGCACCGCGGCGAAGTGGCAGCCGAAGCCGATCAGGGTGCCGGCATGGAAGATCTCGTGGAAGCCGAACCATACGAATGAGGGGTTCGGGCGCTTGAGCGCATACATGACCGCGCCCGCCGTGTAGGCGACCCCACCGGCGATCAGCAGCCACACCACCGCCCAGCCGCCCCCGGCGTGCAGCTGCGGCATGTAGAACACGGCCACCCAGCCGAGCGCCATATACGCCGGCACGTACAGCCAGCGCGGCGCACCGGTCCAGAACAGACGGAAGCACACGCCCAGCAGCGCCCCGCCCCACACGATCGCCAGCAGCGTGATGGCCGCACGCCCCTCGAGCAGCGCGACCGCCAGCGGGGTGTAGGTCCCCGCGATGATGAGGAAGATGTTCGCGTGATCGAAACGGCGCAGGATCACGGCGCGCTGCGGAGTCCACGTGCCGCGGTGGTAGACGCTGCTGATGCCGAACAGCATCGCGGCGGTGAGAACGAACACGGCGCTCGCGAGCCGCACGGGAAGGGTCTGCCCGAGGGCGACGAGCACCAGCCCGGCCACGAGCGAGGTGGGGAAGGCGATCAGGTGCAGCATGCCGCGCAGCCGCGGCTTGGGCAGCTGCAGTCCCAGCTGGGTGGCGCGGCGCGCCATCGCCCGGGTCAGGGTGCGCGGGGCGAAGGGGAACTTCTCGGCGGTGGGCAGATCCTCATCGGCCACCTCGAGGGTCCCACCGCTCTCGGCGACCGCGGCGGTGAGCTCCTGTGCGGCGCTTCCAGCGGTGGTGGGCGCCTCGGCGGGGGAGGGGCCGGAGGCGCGGCCCTGGCGCAGCGTGGTGTGCATGGCGCAACCGTAACCTACGAGGCCGTAGGTTACGAGACCGTCGGCAGGATTCGAGACCGGCGCGGGGGCGAGGAGTTCGCGGCGGGATCTGCGAGTGTCTGCTGCTCGGGAGACGGCCGGCTGTGTCTGTCCGGTGTGGATTCCGCGCAGAGAGCAGCGCGTGGCCTGCCGTGGCCGATAATGGGTCAGACCCGGAGGATCACCGGGCGCCGATGACCGGGCTCGTGATGCGAGTGCGGCTCGGCAGAGCGCAGCAGGGGAGGGAGGTTCCGATGGCCGATGACGGGCTGCTCTACCGCGTCTACGAGCGGCGCCTCACCAAGGAGCTCGAGACCCTCGACCTGCCCCAGCATCTGGGCGTGATCGTGGATGGCAACCGCCGCTGGGCCAAGGCCACCGGCGCCACCACCGAGCAGGGCCATCGGCGGGGTGCGCAGAAGATCGTCGAGTTCCTCTCCTGGTGCGAAGATCTCGACATCCCACTGGTGACAGTGTGGATGCTCTCCACCGACAACCTGCGCCGCCCGCCAGAGGAGCTCGTGGCGCTGTACGAGATCATCACCGACACCGTGGACCGCATCCTGGAGGCCGGGTACCGGGTGCACCTGGCCGGCAGCCCGCAGGACCTCCCGGAGGGTGTGCGCGCCGCGATCACCCGCGCCCAGGAGGATGCCGCGCCCCGCAAGCACCTGGCCGTCAACGTCGCCATCGGCTACGGAGGGCGCGAGGAGATCGTCGGCGCTGTCCGCGAGCTCGTCACGGACCTGGCCGCGCAGGGTCTGCAGGGTGAGCAGCTCGCCGCCGCGATCACGGCCGAGGGGATCGGCGAACACCTGTACACCCGCGGTCAGCCCGACCCGGACCTCATCATCCGCACCTCCGGGGAGCAGCGCCTCTCCGGGTTCCTGCTGTGGCAGTCCGTGCACTCCGAGTACTGGTTCTGCGAGACCAACTGGCCGGGCTTCCGCCGCGTGGACCTGCTGCGAGCCCTGCGGGACTACTGCCACCGCGAACGCCGCTACGGGGCCTGAGGAACACAACTCCCGATGACGATCGGGTGAACGTCCGCACCGCGCCGCCACGACGTGCCCGAGCGCGGGGACCGGCGCCGCTATGGTCCATGCAAGCGCACGATCACGGGGAGGCTCCCATGGACGAGACCATCACCGCCCGCGAGACGATGCCCGCCGGCACCGGCCCCGCACCCTCACCGGAGAGGACAGGTCCCAGCGCCCCCGTCGGCACCGCCGCGTCGGCCAGCAGCGCAGCCACGTCGGCCAGCACAGCCGCGGCGGCCGACACCATGGCATCGGCCGGAGCTGTGGCACCGAGCGGCACGGTGGTCGAAGCCGGCCCCGCGAATCCCGATGGCACCCCCGTCGTGCCCTCCCTCGCCCCCGGCACCGCCCAGCAGGTCCTCGCGGAGCTCGAGACCGGCGTGATCACCTACGTGCTGGACACCTCCGTGCTGCTCAGCGATCCGCTGTCCCTGCACCGCTTCGCCGAGCATGACATCGTGCTGCCGATCGTGGTGATCACCGAGCTGGAGGCCAAGCGCCACCATCCCGACCTCGGCTACTTCGCCCGCCAGGCCCTGCGGATCCTCGATGACCTGCGCGCCCAGCACGGCAACCTCTCCGTGCCGCTGCCTATCGGCAAGGACGGCGGGCACGTGCATGTGGAGCTCAACCACATGTCCGTCGCTTCGCTGCCGGACGGGTTCCGCCTGGGTGACAACGACACCCGCATCCTCGCTGTCGCGAAGAACCTGCAGCTCGAGGGCAAGAACGTGGTGCTGGTCTCGAAGGATCTGCCCATGCGCATCAAAGCCTCCGCCTCCGGCATCCACGCGGAGGAGTACCGGGCGGAGCTTGCGCGCGACCGCGGCTACAACGGCATGGCCACCGCCGAGATCGACGAGCAGGCCATGAAGGACCTGTACGACGGGGAGCTCGTGGACGTCCCCGAGATCGCGCACCTGCCGATGCACACCGGGCTGAAGCTCACCAGCCCGCGCGGTTCGGCGCTGGGCCGGCTGACCAAGGACAAGCGGGTGCGCCTGGTGCCCGGGGACCAGACGGTGTTCGGGGTGTCCGGTCGATCCGCCGAGCAGCGCATCGCCATCGACCTGCTGCAGGACGAATCCATCGGCATCGTGTCCCTCGGCGGCCGGGCCGGCACCGGCAAGAGCGCCCTGGCCCTGTGCGCGGGGCTCGAGGCGGTCCTCGAGCGGCGCAGCCAGCGCAAGATCATGGTGTTCCGGCCGCTGTTCGCGGTGGGCGGGCAGGAGCTCGGCTACCTGCCCGGTGACCAGAGCGAGAAGATGGGGCCCTGGGGGCAGGCCGTGTTCGACACGCTCGGCTCGATGGTCTCGCAGAACGTCATCGACGAAGTGCTCTCGCGCGGCATGCTCGAGGTGCTGCCGCTGACCCACATCCGCGGCCGCTCCCTCCATGACGCCTTCGTGATCGTCGATGAGGCGCAGTCGCTCGAGCGCAACGTGCTGCTGACGATGCTCTCGCGCATCGGCCAGAACTCCCGCGTGGTCCTCACCCATGATGTGGCCCAGCGCGACAACCTGCGCATCGGCCGCTACGACGGGATCGCCTCCGTGGTCGAGGCGCTCAAGGAGAAGGACCTGTTCGCCCACATCACCCTGCAGCGCTCCGAGCGGTCCAAGGTCGCGGAGTTGGTCACCGACGTGCTGGATGCGCCGGTGCTGTGAGCGGCGACGGGGCCCGGCTAGCAGCCCAGCAGCTCCTCGCTGTAGGGCTCCCCGGCGTCCAGCTCGCGGGTCCGGGCATCCAGCAGTCCCTGTGCGGCGCGCAGATGCTCCATGCGCTCGGCGAGGTCCTGCTCGAGCGCGCGGCGACCTCACCGATGAGCAGAGACATGCCAGCAGTACAGCACGAGAGCAGGCGCGAGCAGGAGCGCCCGCCCCAGGTGGTGGGAGATCGTGAACTGTCCGATCGCATGGCCCCACAGCAGCGGACCGAGGATGACCAGTCCGGTGGCGGCGATCCCGGCCGTGCGCGCCAGCGCGGTGAGGGCATCGCCGGGAGCGGGCTGGCGCGCTACTGCGATCGCGAGGCCGAGGGAGGCCACGCAGGCGAGGGCCCGGTGATGTAGGCCGTGGTCGGCAGGGCGAGCTGCGCGCCGGCGATACCGGTCTCAGCGGCTCCCTGGCGGAGGGCCAGCAGGGCGAGCAGCTGCATGGCGGTTGCGAGGGTGAAGGGGAGCAGGGCGAGATGGGTGATCATGCGCAGAGCACATCACTTGGAGTGCGCTCTGGGTCAAGGGGAGGCTCAACGGGCGGGGAAAGCGGCGTCGGCTGCCCTGCCGCTGGAGGTGTGGCGGGCAGGCCGCGTCGGGGACGGGCGTCTTGTGGAGCACGGCGGTTCCAGTCCGGTTCGACCACATCGCGGACGGGCGCCTGGCAGACATAGCTGGCATATATGCCACCTCCTGCCGCTATGCGCCATCGCGCGACGGTGGCTCCCGAGTACGGCGGTGCACGCGCCGCGGACCAGGCTCCGGCTCGACCGGCCGGGCCCCGGCTCCGGCTCCTGCTCGACCGGTCGGGCCCCGGCTCCGGCTCCTGCTCGACCGGTCGGGCCCCGGCTCCGGCTCCTGCTCGACCGGTCGGGCCCCGGCTCCGGCTCCTGCTCGACCGGTCGGGCCCCGGTCCAACACCCTCCACAATGCCCCGTCATCCACAGCCGCTCTCATCGTCACCTCTGACGACGGAGACGGTGCTGGGCTGGGGGACATGAAGGTACGCGGCGTCATTCTCAAGACTGAGCTGTCTGGGCTCCTGCCGGAGCTACGCGAGCGGCGGGCTCTTGTGCGACAGGGCGTGATTCGTCCCGTCGGACAGTGGTACGTGACCGCGGAGGCCCCGGCTGACCTGGTGGCCGTGCTCGGGCAGGGGTTGCGCCCCACCTGCCTGGATGCCGCGGCGCTGCACGGACTGTGGGTCCCGCCCTCACAGGGCGTGCATGTGTACCGGCCGCGTGCCACGGGGGACACCGTGACAGGGCTCGCGCTGACACCGATCCGTCGGCGACGTGAAGCGCGAAGCGGCCAGCTCGTCCCCCGAGAGGATGCCGCCACGGGCCGCCTGTGCGCACCGGAACCCGCTGTGCTGCATGGTTCAGGACTGCGTTCGTGGCCGGACTCGGAGCCCGTGCCCGGGATCATCATGACGCTGCAGCATGCAGCGCGTTGCCAGAGCCTGGTCTATGCCGCAATCCTCATCGAATCCGCACTGGAACAAGGCGCTCTGAGGCGTGCCGAGCTCCACCAGGTTCTCGAGCCACTGCCTGGACGGCTGAGAGAGTCGCTGTCTCGCGTGCGCTCTGACGCGCAGTCCGGCACCGAGACGGCGGTGCGGTGGTGGCTTGAGCAGCGGGGCGTGCCTGTACGGAGCCAGGTCCAGATCCTCCGCGGTGTGCGCGTGGACTTGTTGGTGGGGAACACCTGGGTGATCGAATGTGACAGCAGGCAGTTCCATGACGACCCTCTGCAGTACCAGCGGGATCGTGAACGTGATCTCGCGCTTGCGGCCAGGGGTTACCGCGTCACGCGGCTCACGTGGGAGCAGGTCTTCATCACCTGGGAGAACACCACTCAGATGCTTCAGGAGATCCTGCGCCGCCGCGAGCATCGCCGGGCCCTGCCGGCCGCGTGAGGCGGTGGGGGAAGCACTGCCCTTGCCCTGTCAGGTGAAGGCGGTGGGGGGTCATGGGGTGGCGTGTGAGGGACGGTGGTGGTGTATGTGCCAGCTGTGCAGCGCTGGCGCCCGCCGGTGACGTTGTGGCGGCTCAGAGACTGTCGCGCCCGTGCCGGCCGAGGGTCACCGCTGCGGACCCTGCTGCGCGAGATGCCTGCCGAGTCGCGCCCGTGCCGACCGAGGGTCACCAGATCCCATTGGTTGAGGGTTCGCCCTTGACGCTCGAATAGTTGCCGCTGACGCGGGAATCGAGCGTGGTGCCCGCGGAGAGGGGGCCGCTGGACAGGGGACCGCTGTATACCCACTCGACCGGGGAGTCCCAGGCGGACAGCCGTTCCGCGTAATAGTCGAAACACTCGACTCCCACCCCGAGAGATTGGAGGTAGGACCACGACGGTGCACCGGACTGCGCCAGGGGAGTGACCTCGAGATAGCTCGTCAGGCGCTGGCCGATGACTCTGGTCGCGCCGTCGCCGAAGCCGATGACCAGATCCGCTTCATTATCGCCGAGACCCTGGCCGGGGAGCTTTCCGAAGAACCCCCAGCTGATCTTGTGATGGACTTCGCCCTCTGCTCCGGTGACCGGCATGCTGTCATCCCGCGTTCGCGTGCCCCAGCTGGTCCGCACCCCGGTGAGGCTTCGCCGGTTGGTGACGGTCCGAGTCTTCGCGGCTCGCACCGCGATATCGATCTCCAGCGGGAAGTCTTTCGAGAACGTCATGGTGCAACTCGAAAGGTTCTTGATGTTCACGTAGGCATCGGTCGCAGAGGAATCATTCGCCGCAAGCGGCTGATAGAAGTTGATCTCCAGCGTGATGGGCCTGCCATTGCACTGCAGATTTTTCTTTGCCTCCTGGAACGCGTCATCGATCAGCTGCACCGACTTCGACGGGCAGGCCGAGGCGGCGATCGCGGGAGCTGTGGTGGCGAGCACAGTGGTGGGCAACGTCCACGCGACGCCGCGCGCGAAGCGGCGGCGCGAGAATGACCGCGGTGCATCGTGAGACATGGACTAAGTCCAACGGATGAATCTGGACAGGTCCAGAGTGTCTTATGGAATCAGGGCTGCCCCACGGCTGTTGCGCCCGCCGCCCGGAAGGCCCGCCTCAGGCCTTCGGCGCGGTCATCGACAGCACATCCAGCGCGTCATCGAGCTGCTGTTCAGTCAGCTCGCCGCGCTCCACGAAGCCGAGCGCCAGCGCGGCTTCCCGCACGGAGATCTGCTCGGCCACCGCGTGCTTGGCGATCTTCGCAGCGTTCTCGTAGCCGATCAGCTTGTTCAGCGGCGTGACGATCGAGGGGGAGGCCTCCGCGTAGAACCGAGCCTTTTCCTCGTTGGCGACCAGGCCATCCACGGTCTTGTCGGCCAGCACGGTGGACGCGTTGGCGAGCAGGCGGATGGACTCCAGCAGGCTCGTGCCCATCAGCGGGATCTGGACGTTCAGCTCAAAGGCGCCCTGCGCGCCGCCCCAGGCGATCGCCGCATCGTTGCCCACCACCTTCGCGCACACCATGAGCACGGCCTCGGGGATCACCGGGTTGACCTTGCCGGGCATGATCGAGGAGCCGGGCTGCAGATCCGGCAGCGCAAGCTCGCCCAGGCCAGTGTTCGGGCCCGAGCCCATCCAGCGCAGGTCATTGGCGATCTTCGTGACGGACACGGCGATGGTGCGCAGCGCCCCGGACATCTCCACCAGGCCATCGCGGTTGGACTGGGCCTCGAAGTGGTTGCGCGCCTCGGTCAGCGGCAGCCCGGTCTGCTCGCACAGGTTCGCGATGACCTTCTGCGGGAAACCGGCGGGGGTGTTGATGCCGGTGCCCACGGCGGTGCCGCCCTGCGGGACCTCCGCGGTGCGCGGCAGCGCTGCCTCGACCCGCTCGATCCCGTAGCGGATCGACGCCGCGTAGCCGCCGAACTCCTGGCCCAGCGTCACCGGAGTCGCGTCCATCAGGTGGGTGCGGCCGGACTTCACGACGTCCTTCCACGCCTCCGCCTTCACCTCCAGCGCCTCCGCCAGATGCGCGAGGGCCGGCAGCAGCTTCTCCACCACGGCCTGGGTGACCGCCACATGCACGGAGGTGGGGAACACGTCGTTGGAGGACTGCGAGCAGTTGACGTGGTCGTTGGGGTGCACGTCGGTGCCGGCGCGCGTCGCGATCGTGGCGAGGACCTCGTTCATGTTCATGTTCGAGGAGGTGCCGGAGCCGGTCTGGTAGACGTCCACGGGGAACTGGTCATCATGCGCCCCGGAGATCACCTCATCGGCCGCGGCGACGATCGCGCGGGCGATCGCCTCATCCAGCACTTCGAGCTCCTGGTTCGCTCGGGCCGCGGCCTTCTTCACCTGCGCGAGGGCGTGGATGTGGGCGCTCTCCAGACCTTGCCCGGAGATGGGGAAGTTCTCCACCGCGCGCTGGGTCTGGGCGCGGTACAGGGCGGCCGCGGGGACGCGGACCTCACCCATCGTGTCGTGCTCGATGCGGAACTCGCTGTCGGTGCTGGTGGCGGGGGTCTGGGTCATCAGTGGTTCTCCCTGGGAGGTCGGGTGCGCGGGGCACGGGGAATGGCGGCACGGTCATTGTGCGCGCACGGGGAAGGGCCGACGGTGCTGTGCGCCGTCGGCCCGATCGGTCAGGTCAGCTCGTGGCTCCAGGGCGGGTTGGCCCCGGCCCGGGACACGGTGATCGCCGCGAGTGCTGCAGCGCGGCGCAGCACGGTGGCGAGGTCATCGGAGGGCATGCCGGCGATCTGCTCGCGGCGGTCCGCGCCCAGCAGGTCCTTCGCGGCCAGGGCGTCGAGGATGCCGGCGGAGAAGGTGTCTCCGGCGCCGACGGTGTCGACGGCCTCGACGGGCACCCCGGCGACTTGCACGCGGCCGGCATCGGCGAAGCCCACGGCGCCATCGCTGCCGCGGGTGAGGACGGCCAGACTCGGGCCCAGGCGGCGCCAGGAGCCCACCACATCCTCGACGTCTTCGGTGCCGTACAGCCAGGCCACGTCCTCATCGGAGGCCTTGACCACATCGCACAGGGCGATCATCGCTTCGATGCGTCCGCGCACGTCGTCGGGCTCGCCCATGAGGGTGGGGCGGGCATTGGGGTCGTAGCTGATGGTGGCGCTCTCGCGGTAGCGGCGCACTACGTCGGCGACGGTCTGCGCGCCCGGGTCCAGGACGGCGGCGATCGAGGAGGTGTGCACGGCATCGACCTGCTCGGGCAGGCCCGTGGGGTCCACTTCCCAGGTCAGATCGAACTCGTAGCTCGCCGCGCCCGTGGCATCGAGGGTCGCGGTGGCGGTGGAGGTGGGGGCGTCCACGGAGCTGCCGGGGGTGAGCTCGACGTGCGAGGCCTGCAGGTGCTCACGGATCTGGTCGCCGCGCGCATCGCTGCCCACGCGGGTCAGCAGAGAGGATTCATGGCCCAGGCGTCCCAGCGCCACGGCCACGTTCATGGGCGAGCCCCCGGGGTGCTCGGCGCGGGCCCCCTCGGCATCCACGACGATGTCGGTGAGAGCTTCTCCGGTGATGAGGAATCTGGCGGTCACCCGTCGATCATCGCAGGTTTCGCGAGCGCCTGCGACCGCGCCGGTGCCGGGTGGGGGAGCAGTTCGCGCCATCGCGCGGGATGTGCCCGGGCAACCGGAGCTCGGCAGGGCCGGAAGCAGCGCCTCCTGAATCCGGGGACAATGGGGGCATGCAGGATTCCTCCCCCGATAGCCCGACTCCCGGATCAGGATCGGTCCCCGCAGCGGGCCCGGCCGCCCCCGCCCAGCAGCCCCGTCCGAAGTCCGCCTATGAGCTGCCCTCGCGCAAGAACACGGTGCTGCGCAACATGATCTGGGCACTCTCGCTGACGGTGGCCGTCGTGGTGGTCGTGGGCATCGCGTTCTTCGGGGTGGGCAGCGATCTGGAGCGCACGCCGCTGCCGAACTCGCAGGTCGATGTCGCGCAGAGCGCGCAGCGCGCTGAGGAGATCGCGCCCTTCCCGGTGGCGGTGCCGCAGATGGGGGAGGAGTGGAGCGAGCAGTCGGCCCGCTTCACCGATGGCGAGCAGCCCCGCTGGAGCATCCGCTACTCCTCACCGCAGGGATCGCTCGTGACCCTGGTGCAGGAGGCGGAGATCGGGGCGCCGCTGCTGTCCTCGGCGCTGCCGGGTGCGACGGTCAGCGAGGAGTTGACGATGGAGGGCGCCGACTGCCAGGTCCTTACCGGCAGCGGTGAGGGAGCCGGACGCACCGGCATCACCTGCCAGGCCGAGGACACCGGGCTGCTGGTCCACGGTGAGGCCCCGCGCGAGGAGCTCGAGGAGCTGGCGACCGCTGCCCTGACCTCGATCCGCTGAGTTTGATCTGCTGATCTCGATCCGCTGACGCTGGCGCTCACGCCGGAGCCCCTGTGCTCACGCAGGAGCCCCCGCCCTCAGCTGTCTTCCTGCTCGGCTTCGCGACGGGCCGCCACCGCATCCTCGAGACGCTCACGCGCCCCGTCCAGCCACTGCTGGCAGCGCCGGGCCAGCATCTCCCCGCGCTCCCACAGGGCGATGGACTCCTCGAGCCCGCCCTGTCCGGATTCGAGCCGCCGCACCACCTCCACGAGCTGGTCACGCGCGGCTTCGTAGCTGAGGTCGGCGATGTCCGCGGGCAACTCGGCCTGCCCGGCGGTATCAGGGGTGACGGGCCCGGCAGCGGCTTCGGGCGCGGGATCGGTGCTCTGGGAACGGGGGCTCATGCGGTCTCCTCAGAAGAATCAGCGGTCGTGGGGTCGTGGGGGTCAGCCGATGCGGCGGGTGCCGTCGGTGGGATGTACGGGTCCTCGGCGGTGCGCTCCGCACCGAAGCGGCCGCCGGCCACGCGGATGGACAGCGCCTGGCCGATCTCCACGCCCTCGGGGCTGCGGATGATCGCGCCATCGGCCTGCTGCACTACGGCGTAACCGCGCTCCATCGTCGCGAGCGGACTGAGGGAGCGCACCTGGGCATGCAGATGCTCCGCTTCATCGGCCGCGCGATCCAGCCGCGCCCCCACCAGGGTGCGGGCCAGCGCGATCCGTGAGCGGATCTCTTCGGCGCGACCGGCGAGGATGCTCGAGGGGTCCTCCAGCACGGGCCGGGAACGCAGCGCATCTAGCGCTGATTGTTCGCGCTCGAGGCGGCTGCGCACGGCAGAGCGCAACCGGCTGCGCGCCAGCTCGAGCTGCTCGAGCTCCGCCTGGATATCGGGGACGATGCGTTTGGCGGCGTCGGTGGGGGTGGAGGCCCGCACATCGGCCGCGAGGTCGATCAGCGGGGTGTCCACCTCATGGCCGATCGCGGAGACGATCGGGGTGCGGGCCGCCGCGACCAGACGGGTCAGCTGCTCATCGGAGAACGGCAGCAGATCCTCCAGGGAACCGCCGCCGCGCGCGATGACGATCACCTCCACGTCTTCGCGGGCATCGAGCTCCTTCAGCGCCGCGGACACCTCCCGCACCGCCTTCACCCCCTGCACGGCGACCTCGCGGATCTCGAAGCGCACCGCGGGCCAGCGTCGACGGGCGTTGACCACCACATCCCGTTCCGCCGCGGATTCTCGCCCGCAGATCAGTCCCACCACCTGCGGTAAGAACGGCAGCGGCTGCTTGCGCCGCGCCTCGAACAGCCCTTCTGCGGCGAGGGTGCGCCGCAGCTGCTCGAGCTGTACCAGCAGCTCCCCGAGCCCCACGGGACGGATGTCATCGGCCTCCAGCTGCAGGGATCCGCGCTTGGTCCAGAACGTGGGCCGGGCATGGACCACCACGCGCGCCCCAGCCACCGGCTCGACCGGCAGGGAGCGCAGCACATGCTCCCGCACCGGCACCGAGAAGGACATGTCCACCTCGACGTCCCGCAGCGTCATGAAGCTCAGTCCCGCACCGGGCCGACGGTTCAGCTGGACGATCTCGCCCTCCACCCACAGCGGGGACATCCGCGCGATGTACTCGCCGACCTTCTGCGAGAGCATGCGCAGCGGCCACGGGTTCTCCGCCGTGGTCTCAGCGGCCTTCGCGGCGAGGGGGCGCCGGGGCGGTGGCTGCGCGTCGGCAGCGGAATCAGCGGTGCTCTGCATGACCCCCACTCTTCCACGCACCCCCGACGAAGACGGCCCCGCCGGCCCGGATTGTGGATGGAGGGGCACTGTGGAGGACCGGTGAGGAGTGCCCCACCTCATCGCCCCGCTGCACCTTCACCTCCTACGATGGAGCGGTGAGCACCGGAACCGTTCTTCTTGCCGAGCCCCGCGGATACTGCGCAGGCGTCGACCGTGCCGTGGTCGCCGTCGAACGCGCCCTGGAGCACTACGACGAGACTGTCTACGTGCGCCACGAGATCGTCCACAACAAGTTCGTGGTGGATCGGTTGCGGGAGAAGGGCGCCGTGTTCGTCGAGGAGGTCGACGAGATCCCCGAGGGCTCCCTCGTGATCTTCTCCGCCCACGGAATCTCCCCGAAGGTCCGCGAGATGGCTCAGGCGCGGAACCTGCGCACCATCGACGCGACCTGTCCGCTGGTCACGAAGGTTCACAAGGAGGCAGTGCGCTTCGCTCGCCAGGACTTCGACATTCTGCTGGTGGGCCATGAGGGCCATGAGGAGGTCGAGGGCACGGCGGGGGAGGCCCCCGAGCACGTCCAGATCGTCAACGGCCCCGAAGACGTCGACCAGGTCACCGTGCGCGACCCCGAGAAGGTGGTGTGGCTGTCGCAGACCACCCTCAGCGTCGACGAGACCATGGAGACCGTCGACAAGCTGCGTGAACGCTTCCCGACGCTGCAGTCCCCGCCGAGCGATGACATCTGCTACGCCACCCAGAACCGCCAGGTTGCGGTCAAGAAGATCGCCCCCGATGCGGATCTCGTGCTCGTGGTCGGCTCCCCGAACTCCTCGAACTCGGTGCGCCTCATGGAGGTGGCCAAGGAAGCGGGAGCGAAGGCTTCCCACCGCATCGACAACGTCTCCGAGCTGCGTGACGAGTGGTTCGAGGGTGTGCAGACCGTGGGTGTCACCTCCGGCGCCTCCGTCCCGGACATCCTGGTCCAGCAGCTGCTGGCCGAGCTCGCCGAGCGTGGCTATGGGGATGTGCAGCCCGTGCGCACCGCGACCGAGGACCTCATGTTCTCCCTCCCGCGCGAGCTGCGGCAGGAGATGAAGACCCGCGGAGAGACTGACCGCCGCACCAAGCCCACCGGAGACCGCGCCACCGCCGAGTCCTGAGCTGCGGCCCAGGGCGGCCCGCTGCTCGATCACCCCGCAGCCCCGGTGGCCCGTCGGCCCTCCGTGAGCGGATCGGGAGTGGACCGGGGGCGGATGGGTAGCGGACCGATGCCCGCCCGGGCCGTCCCGTCCGTCATGATGGACCGGTGAGCTCCCGCCTTCTTCTGCGCCCGCTGTCCGCGCTGCTCGTGGTGCTGCTCGTGAGCGGCCTGTCTCTGGCCGTGCCCGGCATGCTCACCGCAGCGCGCGCCGAGGGCTACAACACCGGTCGCACCGCCCCGTCGATGCTCGTGCTGGATGCCTCTGGCTCCATGCGCGACCAGGACGTCGGTGGGCGCAGCCGCATGGACGTCGCCAAAGAAGCGATCACCACCCTCGTGCCGATGCTGCCCGAGGACGCGACCGTCGGCCTCATGACCTACGGCAACTCCGATCCGCAGACCGCCGCGAGCCAGGAAGCCGGCTGCAAGGACGTGAAGATGCTGGTCGCCCCTGAGGGGTTGGACCGCGACGCCCTCATTCGTGAAACCGAAGGCGTCACCCCCGCCGGGTACACCCCCATCGGTCTGTCCCTGAAGAAGGCCGCGAAGGAGCTGCCGGAAGCGGAAATGCGCTCGATCGTGCTGGTCTCCGATGGGATCGACGAGTGCGGTGGCCCGCCCGCCTGCGAGGTCGCGAAAAACCTCGTGAAGAGACATCCTGAGCTGCGCATCCACACCATCGGCTTCAAAGCCGAGCAGGAGGCGCGGGATGAACTGGCCTGCATCGCCGAGGCGACCGGCGGCACCTTCGCCGATGCCTCCGATGCCGAGACCCTGCGAGATGAGCTGCTGGTGAAGATGACCCGCGCCATCCAGAACTATGCGACCAACGGCCAACCCATCACCGGCGGCACCAGCGCCGAGGACGCTGTGGACATGGTGCCCGGCTCCTACCTGGACGTCCTTGAGCATGGCAGCCCCCAGATCGACGATGGCGAGGGCTTCAGCCGCTTCTATCGTCTGCAGCTCGCCCCGGGGGAGATCGCCCACCTGAGCGCCACGATGGTGCTGCCCGGCGGCGATGGGCAGACCAACCGGCTGGCGCAGCTTGCGCTCAGCACGTCCAATGCCGACGGGGTGGACTGCCGGATGGGTGAGGTGCAGGCGCGGGCGGAGGCGGATCTGGGGGAGGGCCCGATCACCGCGGCGATCGACACCCCGCGGATGGGCCAGACCGAGAACCTCACCTGTTTCGGCGCCGACGCCGACGGGTCGGTGATCCTCGAGGTCGAGCGCACCGGCGACCCGTCGATCGACGAGGCGGTGCCGGTGGAGATCCAGTTCTTCGCCGAGGAAGAGGTGGACCGCGACGGCCTGCCGCCCGCTGCGCAGCACGTGCGCGCCCACGATCCGCTGCCGGCCCCGAAGGACGGTGCGCAGATCCAGCCGGGCTTCTCCTTCGCCTCCGCCGTTCCGGCGCAGGATAGGCCGATGCGCGGCACGATCATCCCCGGTGAGGTGCAGTTCTTCCGCATCCCCGTGGAGTACGGGCAGCAGGTCCGCGCCTCCCTGCGGGTGGGCGAGTTCGACGCCCCGAAGGGCATGGAACTCAGCCTGCAGGCGAAGCTCATCTCCCCGTTGCGCGATGGGGTCTACACGGTGCAGCCACCGGTGACCGATGCGAGCGTTCGCGGCTTCTCCGGAAAGGCCAAGCCCGGCCTGGTGATGCAGCTGAACCAGGCCACGCCCGTGCAGTTCAAGAACCGGGAGGGCGGCGGCACAGAGGCGCGCAGCTCCTTCCTGGCCGGTGACTACTACCTGCAGGTGGCGATGGTGCCCTCCGATTACACGGCGCAGCGGCTGTTCGAGGTGCCCTATGTACTGGACTTGCAGACGGTGGGCAAGGCCGGGAAGGGCCCGGAGCTGACTGGGCAGGGGGCGGCCTCTGCGGAGGACCGGACCGCCGCTGCCCCTGGACAGGCCTCGGAGGCCTCCGACGGCGGGGGTGAGCCGGTCGCCTCCGATGGGGGCGTGGACCTCGAGGCGCCGCCGGCATCGAAGGATGGTGGCGGGATCCCGACGATGCTGTGGGTGATGCTCGGCGGTCTCGCAGCCGGCGTGGCGCTCGCCGGGATCGCGATCGGCGCCGTCGTGCTGGTGCGGCGCCTGCGCTGATGGCGGCGGGGCCGATCGGGCGGGGCTGAGCGTCGCGCGCGAACGGGGCGGGCTCAGGCGCTGTGGCGGTCCTGCTGCTCCTGTGTCGCCTCGCGGTGATCCCCCGTGGCGAGGTCGGCGATCTGCGCGTCATCCAGGGTGCGTGAGCGCTGCGTGAGCTGCTCGATCTCCGGCAGTGCGGTGGCCGTCAGGTCCATGTCTTCGAAGCGCCGTGCCGTGACCATCACCCTTGACTGCAGGGAGCCGACGGTCTCGTTGAACGCCCCGACGGAGGCATCGAGGGAACGTCCCAGCCGGGCCAGATGAGCGGTCATGGTGCCCAGGCGATGGTGAAGCTCCCGACCGGTCTCCAGTACCGTGCGGGCATCGCGATTCAGGGCATCGGTGCGCCAGGTGTGGGCGACGGTGCGCAGCAGCGCCATGAGCGTGGACGGTGAGGCGATCACGACGTCCCGCGCGAAGGCGTGCTCCAGCAGACCCGGCTCGGCCTCGAGAGCGGCGGCGAGCACCCCGTCGCTGGGCACGAACAGGACCGTGAACTCGGGGGTGTCGCCGAGGGCCCGCCAGTAGCCCTTGGTGGAGATCACGTCGACGTGCTGGCGCAGCGCCTTCGCATGTGCGGCCCGGCGCTTGGCCGCGTGGGCGGGATCTGTCGTCTCGAGCGCATCGAGGTAGGCGTCCATCGGCGCCTTCGCATCCAGGGTGATTGCCCGCCCGCCGGAGAGGTGGATGACCAGGTCCGGACGCTGGGCACCCTCCCCGTCGGCCCTTTTCCCGGTGAGCTGCTCAGTGAAGTCCACGTGTTCGAGCATGCCGGCGGCCTCGACGATGGTGCGCAGCTGCACCTCGCCCCAGCGGCCGCGGGAGGTGGGGGCGCGCAGCGCGGAGGTCAGGGCCTGGGTCCCGGTGCCCAGCTCTCGGGTCTGCTGCGCAAGATGCTGCAGGTGGGCGCGCAGGGAGCCGTCGGCCTCGCTGCGGGCCTCCTCGGTGCGGGCGAGGGAGCGCTCCATCTGATCTAGGGCCGCGGTGATCGGCGCGAGGGTGCGCTGCATCCGGGCCTCACGCTCGTGATCCGAGGCGTCCCGCAGGGCGGTGTCGCGCTCGAAGCGTTCATCGGCCAGACGGGCAAGGGTGCGCGCGGTCTGCTCCTGCTGGGCGGCGGTGTCCGCGGCGGCGCGCAGACGATCGCGCAGCAGCAGCCAGGCCAGCACGGCACCCAGCAGCAGTCCGATGACAAGGCCCAGCATCAGCGCGACAGAAGTGGTCATGCTCCCACTGCACCACGGGGGTGTGACAGATGAGTTCTCGACACGCGTGCTCGACGGTGTCGGTCCCAGGCCACGAGATAACCGACCGATCGTCCCTCGCGCGGTGAGCCAGCTCTCACTACGGTGGAGGCAGGACGACGGAAGGAGCCTGACATGGCCGTGACGGACAACGGACCCCAGCCCAACGCTTTCGATATCGAGACCGAGACCCGCAGCAACGATGCGTACCGCACCGTGGCATGGACCGGGAAGTACCTGCAGGTGACGCTGATGTCGATCCCGGTGGGTGGGTCGATCGGCCTGGAGATCCACCACGACACCGACCAGTTCCTGCGCGTGGACGCTGGGAAGGGCCGCGCGGTGATGGGCCCGGCGGAGGATCAGCTGGACTACCAGCAGGATCTCGAGGACGGATGGAGCGTGCAGGTGCCTGCCGGGGTGTGGCATGACGTCATCAACACCGGTGATGAGCCGCTGCGCCTGTACTCGGTGTACGCGCCGGTGCACCACGCCCCGGGGATCGTCCAGCAGACTGCCGAGATCGCGGAGCTGGATGAGACCTCCGGCAAGGATGAGCCGCCCAGCTGGAGCGTGCAGCCCCCGGCCCAGAAGCCGGACGAGCACGCCTGATCGAGTTAGCGCCGACGACCGGGCCGCGCCACGAGCGAGGCCCGGCCATCCGCGTGCCGGGGTGTGCACTACCTGACCCGTGGAGAGCCTGAAACCCGGCTGGCGGGCCCGTAGACTTGCTTGCCGTGGCTCTTACTATCGGAATCGTGGGGCTGCCCAACGTCGGCAAGTCCACCCTGTTCAACGCTCTGACCCGCGCCGAGGCGCTCGCCGCGAACTACCCGTTTGCGACGATCGACCCGAATGTGGGCGTGGTGCCGCTGCCGGATCCGCGGCTGGGGCAGCTCGCGGAAATCTTCCACAGCGAGCGGCAGCTACCGGCGACGGTGTCCTTCGTGGACATCGCCGGGATCGTCAAGGGCGCCTCCGAGGGGGAGGGGCTAGGCAACAAGTTCCTCGCCAATATTCGTGAGGCCGACGCAATCTGCCAGGTCACCCGGGCGTTCTCCGATCCGGACGTCACGCGCGTGGAGGGATCCACCGACGCGGCCGGGGACATGGAGACCATCACCACCGAGCTGATCCTCGCGGACCTGCAGACCATCGAGAACTCCCGCCAGCGCCTGGAGAAGGAGACCAAGCGCGGGCTGCTGGACGCCGCGGTGCTGGAAAACGTCGACAAGGCACAGACGCTGCTGGAGAGCGGCACCACCCTGTACCGCGGGGCGCAGGGCGCCGGGATCGACGTCACCCAGCTGCGCGAGCTGCAGCTCATGACCGCCAAGCCCTTCATCTACGTGTTCAACACCGATGAGGAAGGCCTCGCGGACAGCGAGATGCAGGAGCAGCTGCGCGCGCTCGTGGCCCCCGCCGAGGCGATCTTCCTGGATGCCAAGTTCGAGTCT
Source organism: Brachybacterium sp. Marseille-Q7125 (assembly GCF_023062615.1). Taxonomy (NCBI): domain Bacteria; kingdom Bacillati; phylum Actinomycetota; class Actinomycetes; order Micrococcales; family Dermabacteraceae; genus Brachybacterium; species Brachybacterium sp. Marseille-Q7125. Next base: position 64,717 of record NZ_JALLAL010000001.1, read on the forward strand.
GAGCTCGTGGAGCTGGATCCGGAGGAGGCCGCCGAGATGCTGGAGTCTACCGGTCAGGAGGAATCCGGCATGGACCAGCTGGCCCGCGTGGGCTTTGCGACCCTGGGCCTGCAGACCTACCTCACCGCTGGCCCCAAGGAGGCCCGCGCCTGGACCATCCCGCAGGGCGCCACCGCGCCAGAAGCCGCCGGCGTGATCCACACCGACTTCCAGCGCGGCTTCATCAAGGCCGAGATCGTCTCCTTCGAGCAGCTCGTCGAGGCCGGGTCCATGGCCGCCGCGAAGGCCAAGGGCTGGGTCCGCATGGAGGGCAAGGACTACGTCATGCGCGACGGGGATGTCGTGGAGTTCCGGTTTAACGTCTAGCGTTATTGACGAACTCCTCCATAGACTGGTCTCGCGATCAGATCGATCGGCAGCAAGGACACCGAGCGGATCTGGCATGAGGAGTACGTCAAGCGCGTCGACCGGACGGTGCAGCGGGCGACCCTGCGGAAGCTCGAGCTGATCCACCCTGGAGAGATCCTCATGGAGGACTTCATCGAGGGGTTCGGGGACACGCAGAACAAGCTCGCCGTGTCCATCGGGGTGCCCCCGCGGCGGATCAACGAGATCGTGCACGGCAAGCGCGGGATTACCGCTGATACGGCGATCCGGCTGGCGCGCTACTTCGGCACATCCGAGGAGTTCTGGATGAACCTGCAGTCGAACTACGAGCTGCGGCTCGAGCGTCGGGCGCTGCGTGACAAGGTTGCGGCGATCACCCCGCTGCAGGTCGCGTGAGCACTGTGCTGTCAGTGCGGCTGCGTCGACTGCGGGGTACGGATGCTCCGGCTGTGCTCGCGGCGTTCACCTCGAATACGGACATGGCGCGGCAGGGCGAGGTGACCACCCTCGCCGCCGCGGAGGACTACGTGAATCGCCTGATCGCGGACGACTCGCCGCACGAGGCCTGGGCACTGGTCGAATGCGACGAGGTGATCGGTCTCGTCTGCGTCACCGTCGACGAGGCGAACCGCAGTGGCTGGTTCTGGTACTGGATGACGTCGTCAGCGCGAGGTCGTGGCTGGATGAGTCGGGCTGCGGCGACCATCGCGGACTGGGCGCTGACAGAACGCGGGCTGGATCGTCTCGAGCTTGGGCATCGCGTCAACAATCCGGCCTCGGGTGCTGTGGCCATCAGGGCAGGGTTCGTCCCGGAAGGTACCGAGCGGGAGAAGTTCCTGGTGGACGGCGAGAGGATCGATGTCGATACCTACGGGCGATTGCGATCAGACCCGGCTCCGCGCTTCGTTCCCGTCGCGATGCGCTCGGAGTGACGGTGAACCCGCAGGCGGTTCTCCGTGACGTAACCCGGTTGAGCTCCGCTTCAACGTTGAGCGGGTGCCCCACCCATTGCAGTTTCTGCTGCTCGGTCTGATACTTGAAGCATGACGATGTGGAAAGTGTCTAATGACTGGTTTGATCGGCACACAACCCAAGACCTGGCATACCGAGTCCGGGTGCGTATTATAACGCCGAATGAACTGGACTCCGCGTGGGCGCGCATTGTTGAAGAGCACGGTTCTGATGCCGAGGGTGTTGTGCCAATCGGCGGGGCTGCGCTCATCCGGGTGAACGACTGCGAGGCTGAGGCCATCAGCGGGGGAGAAGACGCCCTTGACTCTCTTGAGTGGGCGGTCAACGACGTTCTCGGTGAGGCCCTCAAGGGGGCCGAGGTGCTCGTTGTCAGCGAAGAGCGTTCCCTCGTCATCGACTAGGGAACGCTCTTCGGCTGCTTCTGAAATCAGCTGTGTGGTGAGGGGTCATGCCCAATGCCCGGTCAGCTTCTTCAGTGGTCCTGATGAACCCTTCGTTTGCCTGCGGCAGCCAGAAGAACGCAATCAGAAGGATTGAAATGATGGCCATTGAGACCGTTCCGCCACCACCGGACTAGAGGCCTGCGACGGGGCGATCCCCATGTTGCTTCGACGCCTTGACATCGCCGTGGCGTGTAGCGGCGCACGTCACCGCAGCGGGCAAACCCCGCTGCGCGCCAGCGGGAAGGCGACCGCTACCGGGCCACGTGACTCTCGCGGTGCGCTGTGCGCATGGCGAGGAAGGCGCTGACCAGCAGCATCAGCGGGTACATGTAGCCCACGGGGTCCACGCTGTAGGGGCCTCTCACGGCGAGGACCATGGCGGAGGCAGCCATGCCGATCACGATCGCGAAGAGAACGCCCGCCCGGTGTGCATTCTCGAGGCAGTTCACGCCTCCCGCATCGCCTCGGCAATGTCGGTGGAGCCGTCGATGTACTCGATGGTCTTCGCCACCGTGCTGGGTTCCTCGAGAGCGGCAACGATGGTGCGCGCGACGTTGCCGCGGGAGACCTCCATGGTGGCGTCCGACGGGAGCGGTGCGATATCGATCTTTCCCGACGGTTCCTCGACGGTGAGGGCCGACGGGCTGAGGATCGTCCACTCCAGCGAGGTGCCCCGCAGGTGGGTGTCGGCAGCGGCCTTCGCCTGCGCATAGGCGTAGAAGCCGTCGCTTTCCGGGACGCCGTGGTCAGGCCTGGCGCCGAAGTAGGAGACCATCACGTAGCGGCGCACACCGGCCTGCTCGGCCGCGTCCATCGACCGGATCGCAGCGTCGCGGTCCACGGCGTAGGTGCGGTCAGGGTTGCCGCCGCCGGCGCCTGCGGACCAGATCACCGCGTCCTTGCCTCTCAGAGCGCTTGCGAGGTCATCCTGCGTGGCCTGCTCGATATCAAGCACGAGCGGTGTGCCGCCCGCGGCCTCGACCTCCGCCGCGTGGTCGGGGTTGCGGATCACGGAGGTGACGGTGTGGCCCGCCTGCGTGAGCAGGGGAGTGGCCAGCAGAGCGACCTTCCCATGCCCGCCGATGATCAGGTAATCAGCCATGGTGCGTCCTTTCAGTCGGGTTCGGACTCCCACCGGCCGCGGCGAATCATGCTCCGCCAGGCGGTACCGATGGCGTCTTCTCCAGTGTGCGAGGTGAACCGAACAGGAGTGCTCCCGCGCGTCTCAGGGAGCCTCGAGAGCTTCACCCTCCCATACCACGTCCTCGTTCTCGACCACACGCTCGGCCCAGAACTCGTCCACGGACGCCCGCAGATGCTCCAGGTCGCCGTCGTTCTCGATCACCGCATCAGCGGCCTCGCGGCGCTCCTCCTCATCGGCCCGGGCGTCGATCCGATCCCACGCCTCTGCGGTGGTGAAGCCGCGATCCTCCAGGCGCAGGCGGCGCGCCTCCGCGGGGGCCTCGACCGCCAGCACCACATCCACGAGCGAGGTGGACCCGGTCTCCACCAGCAACGGCGCATCGATCACCACGATCGCATCCTCGCCGGCAGCCTTCGCCCGCGCGGTCGCGATCTCCTGAACGCGCGGATGGACGATCTCCCACAGGCGCTTGCGTGCGGTGGAGTTCGGGAACACCACCGCGCCGAGCTTCGGGCGGTCCAGCGTCCCGTCGGCCGCGAACACATCATCACCGAACACCTCGCGCACCTCCGCGAGGGCCTCCGCGTCATCGGTGAGGACCTCGCGGGCGATCGGGTCCAGATCGATCACCACCGCGCCATGCTCGCCGAGCATCGAGGCCACCTGAGATGCGCCCGAGGCCGCCGGGCCGGTCAGCCCGATGATCAGCTGTGGGCGGCCCTCCTGGGTCTCGCGCCAGGCCCGGGTCTGCGGCTGGTACAGGTCATACTCCGGCTCTGTGCCCACCTCGTACTCGGGGTGGCGGGTGTACTCATCGGCATCGAGGGTGTTCTCCTCGAGGCGACGGTCGTACTCCTCCGGCGGCAGCACCTGCTTCCACTGGCGGGTGCGGATGGGCTGCGCGGCACCGGCGTCCTCCCGCAGCGCCTGGATCACCATGAGGATCTGTCCCAGCGTCATGAGGATCACCGGGAAGCCGATCACGATGATGACCTCCTGCAGGGCGCCGAGCCCGCGCTCACCGGAGGTCAGCACGATCGCGGCGCACACCGCACCGATCCCCAGCGCCCAGAACACAGCCTGACGCTTGGGGGCCGGCTCTTCGTGGCCGTTGGCCATCGAATCCATCACCAGCGCCCCGGAGTCGATCGAGGTGATGAAGAACAGGACGATCACCACGGTCGCGACCACGGCGGTGACGCCGTACAACGGGTAGTGCTGGAGGAACTGGAACAGCGCAGCCTGGACGTTCCCCTCCTCCACGATGGTCTGCGTGAGCGCTCCGCCGCTCTCGGCATCGGGCGCGGTGGCGCGGTCCTGGACCACGCCGTTGTAGCCGTAGATCGCCATCCAGATGATCACGAAACCCGTGGGCAGCCCCAGGGAGGCCAACACGAACTCACGGATGGTGCGGCCCTTGGAGATCCGCGCGAAGAACATGCCCACGAACGGCGCCCACGTCACCGTCCACGCCCAGTAGAAGACCGTCCAGTCCCCGGACCAGCCGCCCCCGGCCAGGGTGTCGTTGAAGAAGGCCAGCACCGGCAGGGAGCCGATGTACGAGCCGGTGGACTCCACGATCGCCCGCATCGTCGAGGAGCTCGCCCCGCACATCAGCACGAAGATCAGCAGCGAGATCGCCAGCAGAATGTTCGCGTAGGACAGGCGCTTGACGCCCTTGTCCATACCGGCCAGCACACTGATCACCCCGATCCCGGTGATCACCGCGAGGGTGGCGGCCTGCACCCAGCCGGCCACCGGGATGCCGAAGACGTAGTTCAGACCGGAGTTGATCTGCAGTGAGCCCAGACCCACCGAGACGCCCAGCCCGAACACGGTCGCCACGATCGCCATAATGTCGATCGCCTTGCCCCAGGGGCCGTGGATGCCATCGCCCAGCAGCGGCTGGAACGCAGAGGACACGCGCGGCGGCAGCTTCCGCTTGTACGTGAAGTAGCCGAAGGCCAGGCCCGGGACCACGAAGATCCCCCACATGTGCAGTCCGAAGTGGAAGTTCGCGATGTTCAGCGCCTGCGTGGCGGCCAGGTCGCTGAACGGCTCGGTGCCGGACATCGGCGGGTTCGCGTAATGGTTCATCGGCTCGGCGACGCCCCAGAACATGAGCACCGCACCCACGCCCGCGGCGAACAGCATCCCGAACCAGGCCAGGCCCGAATACTCGGGGGTGGCATCATCATCGCCCATCTTCACGCGCCCGTACCGGCTGAACGCGACGCCGAGCGCGGCGATCACCATGAGGGTGATCGCGAGCGTGAAGATCCACCCCACCTCATAGCGCAGGAATGTGGAGATTACCCCGAAGAATCCCTGCACAGGGCCGGGGAAAATGCTCATCGCCAGGGTGAAGACGATGATGATCGCGGCGGAGCCGAAGAAGATCGACGGCGTGGTTCGTAGCCCGAGGGCCTTGCTGAGTCCGGAGGTCTGTGTAGACACGGAGCGGGGTCCTTCGTCGTCGGAATGCGCAGCGCTCAGGTCCCTGCTGCTCTGCGCGACCTACGAGAGTAGCGGATAACTGTCCGCCTGATGGGAGGGTTGTCCGATGGATGAGAGAGCGGTGGGGTGCGGTGGTGCCGGGCCGGGGCCGATAGATTCGCCGCATGCAGCGGACATCTGCCGACGACCCCACACGCCGGGAGCTGACATGAACATCATCGGTCTGATGACCGGCACCTCCGCCGACGCCCTCGATATCGCCCTGGTGAACATCGCGCTCACCGCCGACGATGTGCTCGAGCTGCGCCTGCTCGACGCCGGTGAGATCCCCTTCGGGGACGATCTGCACCGCGACATCCTGCGGCTGCTCTCCCCGGAGCCGGTTCCGCTGTCGCTGCTCAGCAGCGTCGATGGCCGCCTGGGGCGCTTCAGCGCACACGCGGTCCAGCAGCTGCTGGCTCGAACCGGGGCAGGCTGCCAGCTGATCGTCTCCCACGGGCAGACCGTGCGACATGACGTCGATGCCGGCGCCGTCACCTCCACCCTGCAGATCGGCCAGCCCGCCTGGATCGCCGAGGCTACCGGGATTCCCGTCCTCAGCGACGTGCGGGCCCGGGATGTTGCCGCCGGCGGGCAGGGGGCTCCGCTGGTCGGCTTCCTGGACCAGCTGCTGCTGGCTGACGCCGAGGAGCCGACGGCGCTGCTGAACCTGGGCGGGATCGCGAACATCACCGTGGTGGCGCCCGGGCAGGACCCCCTCGCCTTCGACACCGGACCCGCCAACGCACTGATCGACCTCATGGCCGCGCGTCTCACCGACGGTCGTGCCGACCACGACCACGACGGGGCGCTCGCGGCCCGCGGCACCGTGGATCCCGGGCTCCTCGCGGCCTTGCTCGAGGATCCCTACTACGCGCGGCCTGCCCCGAAATCCACCGGCAAGGAGCATTTTCATGCCGCCTACCTGGATGAGCAGCTGCGCACGCATCCCGGGGTGGCCGGAGCGGACGTCATGGCGACGCTGACCGCGCTGACCGCCCGCACCGTCGCAGACGCCTGCCGCGACCACGGGGTGCGGCGCGTGATCGCCTCTGGCGGCGGCACCCGCAATCCCGTGCTCATGGATCAGCTGCGCGCCGAGCTGGGAGAGGACACGGAACTCACCACCACCGACGCGGCGCTGAACCTGCCAGAGGGCGCGAAGGAGGCGTGCCTGATGGCGCTGCTGGGCTGGCTGAGCCGGCACGGCCTGCCGGGCACGATCCCGTCGGCCACCGGTGCCGCGACGGCGACAATCACCGGCCGCCTCAGCCCTGGAGCGGAGCCTTTGCAGCTGCCGCCCCCGCTCACCGCAGCTCCCCGGGGCCTGCGCATCGTCGTCTAAGCTCCCACCCCGCCCCTACCTGAGGAGAGTCTTGGACATGCAGATCCTCGATCTTGCCGTCATCGGCGCTTACCTGATCGCGACTGCTTGGCTCGGTCTGCGCCTGAGCGGCAAACAGTCCACCGTCAAGGACTATTTCCTGGGCGGACGTGACCTTCCGTGGTGGGCGGTGAGCCTGTCCGTGGTCGCCACGGAGACCAGCGCCCTGACCGTCATCGGCATCCCGGTGATGAGCTACCTGGGCAACATCTCCTACCTGCAGCTGGGGGTCGGCTACATCCTGGGCCGCGTCATCGTGGCGTACCTGATGCTGCCGCGGTACTACGACGGCGAAATGGTCACCGCCTACGCCTACCTGGGCCGACGCTTCGGCCCCAGCACCCAGACCACCGCCGGGATCACCTTCCTGTTCACCCGGCTGATGGCCGACGGGGTCCGGGTGCTGGCCGCCGCGATCCCCCTGAAGGTCATCCTTGACGGCCTGGGCCTGCACACCTCGTACTTCGTGATCATCGTGGTCCTGGCCGTGGTGACGATCCTCTACACGTTCATCGGCGGCATCACCGCTGTGGTGTGGGTGGACGTGGCCCAGATGCTGCTGTACGTCCTGGGTGGGCTGCTGAGTCTCGTGGTGATCACCTCCGCGATCGGCGGCGGCTGGCTCGGCGAGGCCATCGCCGCTGGCAAGACGCAGCTGGTGGTCCTCGAGGGCAACCCGATCAGCGGCGCCGACTCCCTGATCCCCTCCCTGCTGGGCGGCACCGTGTTCGCCATGGCCTCTCACGGATCCGACCAACTGGTGGTGCAGCGCCTGCTGACCTGCCGCTCCAAGGTTGAGGCGCAGAAGGCGCTGATCTGGTCCGGCGTGATCGTCGTAGTCCAGTTCGCGATCTTCCTTGCTGTGGGCCTGGCGCTGTGGGGCTACTTCGACGGATCCTCCCCGCAGGAGCTGGGCCTGACCCGAGATGACGAGGTGTTCCCGAAGTTCATCATCGAGGGACTGCCCGCCGGTATCTCCGGTCTGCTGCTGGCCGGGATCCTCGCCGCAGCGATGTCCACGCTGTCCTCCTCGCTCTCGGCGCTGTCCTCCTCGACGGTCACCGACGTGGTCGAGAAGCTGCGCGGTCGCCCCCTGGAGGCCCGGGAGGGCCTGCGGGTGGGGCGCTGGGCCACCATCGCCTGGGGGCTCGCCTTCATCATCCCCGCGACGTTCTTCCGCTCCGACGAGGGCAACATCGTGGTGCTCGCCCTGGGCATCGCCGGGATCACCTACGGCGGCTTGCTCGGCGCGTTCCTGTTCGGCATCGTGAACCGCCGGGCTAGCGCACGCGATGCGAACATCGCCTTCGTGCTGGCCGTGGCGACCACGACGTTCTTCTTCGTCATGGAGAAGTATGTGACCGGCGAGGTGTGGGTGGCCTGGCAGTGGTATCCGCTGCTGGGCGTGATCGTCACCTTCGCCGTAGGCGGGCTGCTCTCCCTCACTCACCCGCCGGTCGCGCACGCAGAGGACCGCCTGGACGAGCCGATCGAGCGGTGACCCCGACGGGACCAGCTGCGCTCCACGGGGTGAACTCCACGGCGATGACCGCGGCGGTGGTCGCCAGAGCTCCGGCGAAGTGGAGAAGACCTCCTACCAGCAGCTGTACATCTCCGCGTTCCGTTACTGCACCTGACGCGATGCTCTCCACAGCGCGGCATCATCGGTGAATACCGGTGCTGCTCGCTGTAGCGTTCCATGCCACCGGACAGCACCCGCTGCTGTCTGCCGCACTTGTCATGTCGGAGGAGGAGCTGCGTTGACTGTGGACTCTGGAGCGCCCCGTGACCACCTGCGCACCATGGCCGATGGCACCATCAAGCAGCGCAACCCCGTGACCGGAACCGAGGTGTGGACCGTGCCGGGCCGGGCGAACCGCCCCCTGGGCATCACGCGGCCGGAGCCGCAACCGATCGGGCCGGCTGATCACGCTGCCCGCTGCGCTTTCTGTGCCTCCCGGATGCTCGAGACCCCACCGGAGAAGGACCGTGTTGTCCTCGAGCCCGACGGCACCCATCGGATCCTCCGCCACGTGCCCGCCGACGCCCTGCAGGACACCGCTCCCACCTTTCGCCGCGTGGCGAACCTCTTCGCGATCCTCGAGGTGGACTACTGGCGCCGCAATTACGGTCAGCAGCTCTCCGCGGAGGCCCGCACCTGGCAGGAGGAATACCTTGCGAACCAGGCCGGGCGCGAGCACGTCCAGGCTGTGCTCGATGCCAAGCGCCGTGCCAGCGGGATGGGCGTGGATGACCTCGCTGTGATCCCGGCGGGGGAGCATCTCGCTGGAGCGGAGAGCTTCTTCGGCTCCGGCCACGACGTCATCATCGCCCACCGGCACTTCACCGCGGACGCCCGGACTGATCACCAGCTCGCCAGCTCCGGCACCCTCACCCCTGCCGAGCATCGCGCCTACATCGCGTTCACCGCGCAGGGTGCGCAGGACCTGTATGCCGCAATCCCGCAGGCCCGCTACGTCTCCGTGTTCCAGAACTGGCTGAAGCCCGCCGGAGCCAGCTTCGACCACCTCCACAAGCAGCTCGTGGCCATCGACGAGCTCGGTGCCGAGAACGAGGCCGTGCTGGACCGCCTGGCCCACGACCCCGCGGCTCTCCATCGCGACGGCGTGGCCTATGCCGAGCGGGAGCAGCTGGTGATCGCCCGCACCGAGCACGCTGTGCTGTTCGCGGGCTTCGGACACCGATACCCGACGCTCGAGATCCACTCCCTCGCGGCAGCCAGCGACCCGTGGGCCATGAGCGAGGCCGAGCGAGACAGCGTCGCCGACCTCGTGCATGCCGCCCATGCGGCGACCGGGCCGGACGTGCCCTGCAACGAGGAATGGCACACCCGGCCCGCCGGGATAGACCTGCACGTCCCGTGGCGCGTGCTGCTGAAGTGGCGGATCTCCACCTTCGCCGGATTCGAGGGTGCCACCAAGATCTACGTCAACACCATCGGCCCGTGGTCCCTGCGAGACCGGGTCCTGGCGCGGATGCACCAGCTGCGCGCCGACGGGCTGATCTCCGAGCAGATCCAGCTGAGCGAGCCGCGCCGGGGCTGAGACCGCGCCAGGACTGAGGTCAGGAGATCGTCCAGCCGCCGTCCACCGGCAGCGAGACGCCCGTGACATACCCCGCGCCGGGGCTTGCCAGGTACAGCGCCGCATGCGCCACATCGGCCGGCTGGGCGAAGCGCTTGAGCGGGATCGGCCCCAGGAAAGCCTCTGCCAGCTCGGGGTTCGCCAGCACCTCCTTGGTCAGACCTGTCTCACCGGTGCCGGGGCAGATGCAGTTCACGCGCACCCCATCCTGCGCGAAGTCAACCGCGCAGGCCGTGGTCATCGCCTGCACACCGCCCTTGGAAGCCGCGTAGGCTACCGCGGAGGGGAAGCCGATCAGCGCTGCCGCGGAGGCGGTGTTGATGATGGTGCCCTTGGTCTTCTTCAGCTCGCCGATCGCATGCTTGGTGCCCAGGAACGCGCCGGTGAGGTTCACGGCCACGGTGCGCTCCCAGTCTGCGGCGGAGACCTCATCGGCCGCGCCCGGCAGGTAGATCCCGGCGTTGTTGAACAGCACGTCCACCTGGCAGTAGGTGTCCACCGCCGTCTTCACCGCAGCTTCGACATCCGCCTCCTGCGAGACATCCGCGCGCACGGCGACAGCCTCGCCGCCCTGCTCCGTGATGCCCTTGACCACCTCGGTGACCGCATCGGCCGCGTAGTCCACTGCGACAATCTTCGCACCCTCGGTGGCGAACAGCTCGGCGGTGGCGCGCCCGAATCCGGACGCCGCACCGGTGATGATCGCAACCTTGCCCTCGAGCACTGCCATGAGAAACCCTCCGTCATCTGCACGCTGCATCGCGCAGCAGCTGCATCGTTGTCGTTGCCGTCCGGTTCGCGCCGGACCACACAGATACATCCAGGCTATCGGGCGTGATCGCGCCGCTCAGGGACCAGTGCGTGGTGCCTGAAGTCGTTGTGGCAAGGCTGTGCGACTGTCTCCGCGCAGCGCCTCAGCCCTGCCGCTCCGACCGGGGGCCCAGGGCGCGCAGGGCCCACAGGATCGCCACGAGGTCCACGATCTCCTGCATCCAAGCGCCGACGATCGCGGGCAGGAATCCAGCAGCGGCCACGAGCATCAGCCCCACGCTGATGAGGATTCCCGCCCAGATCGCCTGCAGGGCGATCCGCACCGTGTCCTGGCCGATCTGCACCGCCTTGGGTAGGGAGCCGAGATGGTCGAAGCGATTGACCACATCGGCCGATTCACTGGCGGCGGTGGCGCCGCGCGCCCCCATCGCGAAGCCGATATCGGCCGAAGCCAGCACTGGCGCATCATTCAGACCATCGCCCACCATGATCAGCGGACGGGGCTGCACGTCGCGGACGATCTGCACCTTGTCCGCCGGGCGGCACTGGGAGTGCACCTCCTCGATGCCGAGCTGCTCGGCGATCGGCTCCGCCGTCTCCGCCACGTCACCGGTGACCATGAGCATCCGCTGGATCCCGAGCTCGCGCAGCCCGTCCATGGCCTCCGGTGCATCGGGCCGTACCTGGTCGCGCATGATGATCGCCCCGAGATAGCGGTCCCCGGCGGCGACATGGATCCCCAGCTCCCCGGAGCTGACCGGCACCTGCTCCGGGGCATCCGCGAACGAGCGGATCCAGGCGAGCTTGCCCACGCGGATCATCCGCGCATCCTCACCGTCCCGCTCGGCGATGAGCGCCTGCACACCGTTGGTGGCGACCTCCTCGGCCTCCAGCGCCTCACGCAGAGGCAGCTGGCGGCGCCGGGCGGCGGCGACCACCGACCGCGCCAGCACATGCGAGGAATACACCTCCGCCGAGGCTGCCAGACCCAGCAGACGATCGTCCGTGACATCCGCGGTCGGTAGCAGCCGCTCCAGGGTCGGCTCCCCGGTGGTGACGGTCCCGGTCTTGTCCAGCGCCACAGACCTGGCCCGCGAGAGCTGCTCGAGGGTGCCACCGCCCTTGACGATCAGACCGAACCGGGCCGAGCGGCTCATACCGCCCAGGAACGCCACCGGTGCCGCGATCAGCAGCGGGCACGGCGTGGCAACCACGAGCACCTCGGCGAAGCGCACCGGATCCCCGCTGAGCACCCACGCGATCCCGGCGATCGCCAGGGACACGACCGTGAACGGCAGGGCATACCGGTCCGCCAGACGCACGACCGACGCCTTCGAGGCAGAGGCTTCCTCCACCAGCCGCACGATCTGCTGGTACTCCGAGTCTGCGGCGAGCGCGATCGCCCGCATCGTCACCGCGCGCTGCCCGTTGATCGCACCGGAGGCGATCCGTTCTCCGGTTACCCGCTCCACCGGCAGACTCTCTCCGGTTAGCGAGGACTCATCGAACTCCGCAGCCTCAGAGACCAGTTCGGCATCCACCGGCACCTGCGCCCCGGGCCGCACCAGCAGCAGATCCCCCACCTCAACGTCCTCCACCGGCACGTCCTCGGTCCGGGCGTCCGCAGCATCATCAGCGTCGTCCGTCGCCGCCGGCGCCCCGGCACCCACCCGGGCGTCCACGAGGCGGGTCGCAGTCTGCGGGGAGCGGCGCAGCAACGCGGTCAGCTCCCGCTGCGAGCGGTTCTCCGCATAGTCCTCGAGAGCCTCACCGCCGGTGAGCATGAGCACCACCACGAGCGCCGCCCACGGCTCACCCACCAGCACTGCCGCGGTGATCGCGGTGACCGCGAGGATGTCCAGACCAGCGTTGCCCTGCAGCAGCTGGCGCACCATGCCCACGGCCTCCCAGGCCGCGATCGCCAGCGCATACACGCCGACGATCCACGGTGCGGCCGCCGCCCACGGGGTGGCCAGAAGCAGCAGGCCGACGACACCCACGAGCAGCGTGGTCGCCACGAGAGGGTAGGTCCGGACCGCGTCCATGAGCTTCGACATGACATCATCCTCGCCCATCCGGCGGCGCATCGCATGCGAGGGAAGCCTTACCTGACCTGCGAAGAAGCGGAATAGCGCGGGGGAGTCAAGGGCGATTGCCGCGGGGTGTCCCGCAGCGTGTGCCACCCGGGAGGGCCGGCCGCCGGGTCGGAGCAGCTGCCATGTCAGCTTCACCTCCGGTTACAGTCGGAGCGCACGCGCCGAGAGGAGATCCCGTGAACCTGAGCGCTGTCATCAAGGTCGTCCGCCGCTTCGCCCCCGTCGTGGTGCCGGTGGTCCTCAAGATGTGGCAGGATCCGCGGCTGCGTGCCCAGATCCAGGAGGTGGCCGCGAAGCTCGTCGCCAGCGAGAAACCCACCGCCCAGGACATGCTGGCCACGATCGAGGTGCTGCGCTCCCAGGTGCGGGAACTCGCGGCGTCCGCCGACAACGCCGGTGAGGTGCGCCGCGCGGAGGAGTGGCAGAAGCAGCTGGACGGGTACGAAAAGGCCGCTCACCTGCTCACCGCCCCCGGTGCCACCACCAAGGACCACAAGAAGCTGCGCCGACGCATCGATGCGCTGCGCAGTCGTGTGCTGGATGCGCATATGACCGAGATCGCCGAGGACCACGGGGTGCAGGTCGAGTCTGCTCCTGCCCGCGGCAGCCGACTCAGTCGCCCGCGCCTGCTGTCGAGGCGTTGCGCCCGCCGCCGTGATCGCGCCTGATCCCCGGCAAACCCCGTCGGATCGCGGTCCCGCGATGAGCGAACCGCACGCGTCCGCCTCCGCGTTCCCTCCGTATGATCCGGAGCGCCACGAGCGGGAACGGCAGGAGGCCGCAGTGCCGTCGTGGGGGCAGGACCTGCGCCGCCTCATGGTGAACGCCGTCGCCTGCGTGGGTCTGACCACGCTGCTGATCGTCCTGGCTGCGGCGGGATGGCTCGTGACCGACGGTGGCCACGAGGTGGATCTGGACCCTGTATTGGCGGCCATCCTGGTGGCGCTGTCTCCGGTGATGCTCGCAGTCGGTGCCGTGGAGTCGGAACGTGCTGATCTCGGAATGCGCCGCGACGGCGTGGCCCCGTTGCTGCTGCTGTCCACCTTCTGGGCGGTGCTCGTGCAGATGCTCGCGATGCTGCTGTGGTCTTGGCTGATGGGTGGGCGAGGGTCGCTCGCGATGGTGCTGGGGGATCCGGTGGCGTTGCTGCAGACCACCGTGGTGGTGCTGGCGGTGTATTCCTGGGGCAGCGCCCTGCTGGCGGCGTGGCCCACCGAGAACTGCCTGCTCGTCGGCGGTGCGATCGGTGCGGCGTTCATCCTGGTGCCGCTGGCGATCTGGAGGCTGATGGTCGTGTTCGAACAGCCGCCGACGCTGGAGCGACTGATCCTGTGGAGCACCCTGGCGATCCTGGGGCTGCTGGCCCTGACGCTCGGAGGGCTCGTGGTGCCCCTGCTGCGCCGCAATGGTCCGGGGCGCTGATGAGCCGTCCTGCTCGAGCGATGGCCAGGCGTTGGGAGCGCAGCCGTCCAGATCCATCGACTGCTGCAGCACAAGGACCGTGCGCACTAGACGTCCTCGTCGGGTCAGGCGCAAGCGCGGCGTCGGGCGGGTGCGCTGCGTCATATGGCCACGCTAGGGTCCCGCGGGTGCTCGCACCGTGAGGACAGGCGGCCCGGGCCCGCGTCAGAGCGCGCGGCCGCCCTCGACCTCCGGTTCCTCCCGCAGTCGCGGCTCGACCCGCAGATGCGGGTGGAAGCCCGATTTGTCGCGATAGAAGGCACGGATGAGATCCATATCCTCGCGCACCCGCCCGGTCAGCTCCACCAGCGGCCCGAGTCCGGTGGTCATCGTCGTGCGATCCACATACCCCAGCACCAGCGGCAAGCCGGTGGCCCGAGCGATCCGATAGAACCCGCTCTTCCAGTGCTCATGCGGCCCGCGCGTCCCGTCGGGCGTGATCACCAGGCCGAACACATCCCCGGCCCGGATCCGCGCCACCACCTCATCGACCAGCCCAGCGGGGGAGCGGCGGTCCACCGGGAGCCCACCCAAGGCGCGCATGATCGGCCCCCGCCAGCCGGTGAACAGCGTGTGCTTGCCCAGCCAGCGCAGCCGGATGCGCTGCTGCCAGGCGATTGCGAGCATGAGCACGAAATCCCAGTTCGAGGTGTGTGGGGCGCCGATGAACACCGCGGGGCGGTCCGGTGCCGGTTGGGTGCGCAGCCTCCAGGGGCTCAGCAGCCAGAACGCGCGGGCGATGAGGGGCCGGATCATGAGCTCACGGTATGGCATGCATCGTGGATGAACTGGGCTGCAGCGGCCGATAGTGGCACAATCCGCCTGACCGACATGTCACCATTGCCTAACGCTCCGCTGCCTGCGCCGGATCCGCCCCCGCCATGTGCTGTGATGTCCTCACCATCGGCGCGGGCGACCTCCGTCCCGCGCGGCGGACACGACCAACGACCCTCGAGGAAGAGGTGCATCCATGCGCATCGCACGACGGACTCTCACGACCCTGGGCCCCCTGGCGGCTCTGGGCCTGCTCGCGGCCTGCAACGATAAGGGCGGCTCCGGCGGCAAAGGCGGGGGTGGCGAGGGCGACTTCGTCACCGATCTGACCTTCGGCACCGGTGGCACCTCGGGCGTGTACTACCCGCTGGGCGGCGAGTACTCGGCCATCTACGAGGACAACATCGACGGGATCTCCGTGACCTACACGGACTCCGGCGCCTCGGTGGAGAACATCGGCAAGATCTTCCAAGGTGAGTGGCAGCTGGGCATCTCCCAGTCCGACACCGCGAACTCCGCTGTCACTGGCGCCGGCGAGTTCGAGGGCGCGCAGGTCGACAACATCGGGTGGATCGCGGGCCTGTACCCGGAGGCCGCGCATATCGTCACCCTGGCTGATAACGGCATCGAGACCGTCGCCGACCTCGAGGGCAAGAAGGTGGCCGTGGGCGACGTCGGCTCCGGCACCCGCGCGGTGTCCGATGCGATCCTGGCCGCCTACGGCATCACCGAGGACAAGTACACGCCCTCCGAGGCGGACTTCGGCAGCTCTCTGGACCTGCTGCGAGACGGCAACATCGACGCGTCCATCTTCGTCGTCGGCACCCCCACCGGGTCGCTCGGGGATCTCGCCGCCACCAACGACGTAAGGCTCGTCTCCCTGGACCAGGACAAGGCCGATGAGGTGGCGGGGGAGAGCCTGTTCGATGTCTACACCATCGAGCCGGACGCCTACGACTTCCTCGATGAGCCCGTGACCACCCTGTCCGTGGCCGCAGCGCTGATCGCCTCCACCACCCAGGTCAGCCCGGAGTTGGGGTATGAGATCACCAAGGCGACCTTCGAACACGCCGATGAGATCACCCTCGCCCAGGGCAAGCTGATCAGTCACGACTTCGCCCTGTCCGGTCAGGGTGAGGTGCCGCTGCACCCGGGTGCGCAGAAGTACTACGAGGAAGAGGGACTCCTCTGACATGAACGGTAAGGACCACGAGAACCCTCCGCAGGTCTCGGCGCTCGAGGTCGACGAGAACGCGCAGCACGAGGCAGAGGCACACGCCGAGGAGGTGCTGCGCGAGCACGACACATCCAGCCGATTCCGCACCCGGCTGGGATTCTGGGCCTGGGTGGTGGGGGGACTGTCCATCGCCCTGACCCTGTTCCACCTGTACACGGGGCTCACCGGCTCCCGTATCCCGCTGGTGCAGGGCGCGATCCACCTCGGGGGCGCGACTTCGCTGATCTTCCTGCTGTACCCGGCCGGGCGCCGGGTGGGGCGTCCCCGGGGCAAGATCGGCGTGCCCTGGTGGGACGTTCTGCTGGCACTGCTGGGACTGGGCGCGAACCTCTACATCGTGGTGCGCTACTCCTACCTGACCAGCAATCTGGTGCAGATCATGGGGTACGACACGATCGACTACGTGGTGGCGACCCTGGGCATCGTGCTGACTCTGGAGGCCACCCGCCGCTGCGTGGGCCTGCCGATCGTGCTGATCGCCCTCGGCGCGATCGCGTACTCGATCTTCGGGGCCGGACTGTCCTGGAGCAACTACGTGGTCAGCACGTTCTTCACCGGCCGCAGCGGCATCTTCGGCACTCCCATCCAGGTGTCCTCCACCTTCATTTTCCTGTTCCTGCTGTTCGCGGTGGTGCTGATCCGCACGAACATCGGGGCGCTATTCAACGACCTGGCCTTCCGTCTCACCGGACGTTTCACCGGCGGCCCGGCGAAGGCGGCCGTGGCCGCCTCCGGTCTGCAGGGCATGATCTCCGGCTCATCGGTCGCCAACACCGTGGCCTCCGGCTCCTTCACCATCCCGTTGATGAAGCGCTCAGGCTTCAAGCCCCACTTCGCGGGCGCCACCGAGGCCACTGCCTCCACCGGCGGACAGCTGATGCCGCCGATCATGGGCGCCGCAGCGTTCATCATGGCCGAGTACACCGGCATCCCCTACAGCCAGATCATCATCATCGCGATCATTCCGGCAGCGCTGTACTTCCTGGGCGTGTTCCTCTCGGTGCACTTCGAGGCCAAACACATGCGCATCGCCGGCATTCCCCAGGACAAACTGCCGGGCTGGAAGTCGATCCTCACACGTCTTGATCTGCTGGCGCCGCTGGTCATCATCGTGACGATGATGCTCTCCGGCTTCTCTCCGGCCCGCGCAGCGCTGTGGGGCATCGGCGTGGCCTTCGCCTTGAGCTTCCTGCGCAAGTCCACCCGCCTGTCCTTCACCGGGATCCTCAAGACCCTCGAGGCGGGTGCCCGCACTGCCCTGCCCGTGATCGCAGCCTGTGCGACCGCCGGGATCGTGGCCGGCACCGTGACCAGCACAGGTCTGGGCGGCCGGCTGGGCCGCGGGATCATCGACATCGCCCAGGGCAACTTCCTGCTGGTGCTGGTGATGACCATGATCGTGTGCCTGATCCTGGGGATGGGCCTGCCCACCACCGCGAACTACGTGGTCACCGCCACCGTCGCCGCCCCGATCCTCATTAACAACTTCGACGTACCCGTGATCGCGGCGCACATGTTCGTGTTCTTCTTCGGCATCCTCGCCGACGTCACCCCACCGGTGTGCCTGGCGGCATATGCGGGATCCGGCATCGCCGGCTCGAACCCGATGAAGACCGGCGTGACCGCGCTGCGCCTGGCGATCGCCGGGTTCCTCATCCCCTACGTGTTCGTGCTGGAACCATCCCTGCTGCTAGAGGGGTCGATGCTCGAGCTCGCCCCGGCGCTGCTCACCGTGGTGCTCGGCATGATCGCGATCGCCTCCGCGCTGGCCGGCTACCTCTTTGCGGACACCACCAGGGTGGAGCAGGTGCTGCTGATCATCGCGGGCATCCTCATGGTCTACCCGTCGATTCCCATCTCGCTGCTGGGAATGGCTATAGCCGCCGCCATCGTGGTGGTGCAGCTACTACGGCGGCGGCGCCAGGATGGAACCGGCGGCGGCACCTCGACGGCGCCGACGACGACCTCCGGCGCAGCTACCTGACGGGCGCGGCGCGTCGGAGCCAGCCCGCCGTGGCGTCAGCTCCGCCCCGTGCGCGCCGCTTCCGGCATCGGCCGCGTGCCCACGAGGAAGAACCCGCCGACCATCCCCAGCAGCGCCACCACCCCGGAGACCAGGAACGCCACATTCACGCCGTGGATCGGGCCCTGCGCACCATGCGTCGCCGGATCCAGAGCGCTCGCCGTCATCACGGTGATCAGCACGGCCGTGCCCACGCTTGCGGCGATCTGCCGCAGCGTGTTGTTCACGGCGGTGCCGTGCGGGATCAGGGAGCTGGGCAGGTGGTTCAGCGCGGCGGTGGTCACCGGCATGATCACCATCGCCGTGCCGAGCATCCGCACCGCATTGGCCGCGGCGATGAGCAGCAGCGAGGTGTCCGCCCGCAGCATCGACAGCGGCACGGTGCTGACTGCGACGAGCGCGAAGCCGATCACGCACAGCCAGCGCGCCCCGTAGCAGTCGAAGGCCCGCCCGGTCAGCGGGGACATCAGCCCCATCACGATCGCGCCGGGCAGCAGCACCAACCCGGACTGCATCGCCGAATGGTCGGTCATGTTCTGCACATACAGCGGGATCATCATCATCCCGCCGATCATTGCCACGAACACCAGCATGCCCAGCACGGTGCCGAGCGTGAAGGTGACATGGCGCAGCACCCGCAGCTCCAGCACCGGGTCCGGCAGGGTCAGCTGGCGGTGGATGAACAGCACCAGGGCGATGCCGCCGATGATCAGCGGGACGAGCACCTCGGGACTGCTCCAGCCGGTGTTGCCGGCATTGCCGAAGCCGAACAGCATGCCGCCGAAGGCCAGGGTGGACAACACCACGGAGAGCACATCGAGGTGATGGGGCCGGGATTCGGAGATGTTCTTGAGGATGAACCACGCCACCGCCATCACGAGCACCGCGATGGGCACCATCATCCAGAACAGGACCTGCCACGGCAGATGGTCCACGATCCAGCCGGAGAGGCTGGGGCCGATGGCGGGGGCGAAGCTGATCACGAGGCCGAACATGCCCATGGCGCGGCCGCGCCGGTCCCGCGGGAACACGGCGAACAGGATCGTCTGCATCAGGGGCAGGATGATGCCGCCGCCGGCGGCCTGCACCACGCGGCCCAGCAGCAGCATCGGGTACACCGGCGCCAGTGCGCACAGCACCGTCCCGGCGGTGAACAGGCCCATCGCCGCGAAGTAGAGGGAACGCGTGGAGAAGCGTTGGATCAGGTACGCCGTCACCGGGATCATGATCCCGTTGACCAGCATGAACACCGTCGTCACCCACTGCGCGGAGTTCGCTGTGATCCCGAAGTCACCCATGAACGCCGGCAGTGCCGTGTTCAGCAAGGTCTGGTTCAGGATGACCACGAACGCCCCAGAGACCAGCACGGCCAGGACGATGTTCGGATCCACGGTCAGGGGCGAGGAGTCTGGATCTCCAGCGGTCTCATCGCGTGCCTCGCTCACCGTGGATACGCCTCCTGTCGTGGGGATCGGTGCGCCGGGCCGATGTGCGCAACCTTCCGCACCCTAGGAGGAAGCGGCTCCGGCGGCAAGATGCCTGCGCAGTGATGTGACCGGCCAGCCTCGACCTGAGCATCAGGACCGGGCGACGGAGCCGCCGACACCGGAGAGGGGCCGAGTGCCAGATAAGACGGCGCCCGCCTCCTGCCGAGCAGGAGACGGGCGCGTGCGCAGCTGAGCGCTCAGTCCACCGCCAGCTCGCTCATCGGCCCCCAGCCATCCCCCTCCACCTGGTGGGAGACGATCTGCGGGGTCGCGGTGAGGTACTGCGGGAACTCCTCCTGCATGGTGCGGAAATGCTCAGACTTCACATGCGGCTCAGCGCCCTCGTCGGTGAACGCCTCGATGAGCACGTACGTGTTCGGGTCCTCGACGCTGCGGGACCACTCGAACCACAGGTTGCCGGGCTCGGCCCGGCTCGCCTCAGTGAATTCGCGGGAGATCTCCGGCCACGCATCGGCGTGCTCGGGCTTCACGGGGAACTTGACATTGATGAGGATCATCGCGGGGCCTTCCGGATCGACGGCGGGGTGCATTCCAGGATGCCAGCTCGGCTGACTTAGTACCCGATCGACCGCAGATACTCGCGGGATTCGCGGATGCAGTCGATGGGGTCGCGGCCGTAGGTGTCGTCCTGCTCGATGAGGAAGTACTCCGCCCCGGCCTTCTCAGCCGCCGGCAGCAGGGCCGGCCAGTTCATATTGCCCTGACCCACCTCGGCGAACTGCGCCAGGCCCACGAAGATCCCGAAGAACTCCTGCATGTCCATCTCGCCGGCCTGCATCTTCGCCACCGCCTCCTGCGGCAGCGGCGCCACCCGGAAGTCCTTGACATGGATCAGCTTGCAGGCGCCGGAGTACAGCTCGAGCATGTCCAGCGGTGCCATGCCGCCGCGCTGCACCCAGTGCAGGTCCACCTCGAACAGCAGTGACGGCGCGACCCGGCGGACGATGTCGAAGATCCGCTCGCCCTCGAACTGGATCAGGTCCACGTGGTGGTTGTGATAGCACAGCGTTACGCCGTGTTCGGCCAGACGGGCCGCGTACGGCTCCACCGAGGCCGCCCATTCCTCGCACGCCTGCTTCGAGGTCATCGCCTCAAACGGCATCATGCCGATGCGCAGGAATCGCGCCCCCGTGGTGTGGCAGGCCTCCACGGCCCGGTCGAACTCGGTGGACAGGGCGAAACCGTTGCCGCCCGGCTCGATCGAGGCGCTCATCGCAGCGGTCTGCACGCCCAGTTCCTCACGGCCGCGTACCAGGTCCGCGATGATCTCGTCGGTCATCTCCACCTGGGAGACCTCAACGGCGGCGATGTCCAGCTCGCGCACCTGGCGCAGCACGGCGAACATCCCCTTCTCGGTGATCTGGTCCTTGAGCATCATCAGCTGCAGTCCGATGACGGGCATGGTCTTCTCCTTCTGCGAGGTCATTGCGGGTAGTGCGACGTGTTTAGAGAGGGCCCGTCCCCGCGGGACGGGGACGGGCCGGTTCCACTCAAGAGCGGGTGGGGTACTTGCCCTCCTGCTCGATGCGGCGGTTCAGCTCGGTGAGGTACTCCTCTCCGGGGTAGTTCACGAGGTCGATCTCCCGGCCGGTCCAGGCCGACAGCTGCATACCTGAGGCGAGACGCACACCGTTGATGCCCTCGGCGCCATCGGCGATCAGCTCCGTGCCCTCCAGCAGGTGGGCGGCGAAGTTGGTGAGCACATCGATGTGCTGCTGGCCCCAGGCCGACTCGTACTCCTTGACCTCCGTCGTGAACAGGTCATCGGTGTTGATCTGCCCCATGAACAGACGCTTGACGTCCTCGGGCTCCATGGAGTCGGACAGCGAGCGTTCATCCTGTGTCAGCCGGGTGATGGTGACCTTCTTCGAGTCGTCCACCACCACCTTGCCCTTGTCGAAGAGCATCTCGAGGCGGTCGGTGCCGATGATGTCGTTCGTGGAGGTCATGAAGTGTCCGGTGGCGCCGTCGCCGAAGTCCACCAGGGCATTGACCTCATCTTCGGTGGCGATGTCGCGTTGGAAGCCGAAGGCGAGCTTGGCGAACACCTTCTGTGGGGTCCCGGCCAGCCACTGCCACAGGTCCAGCTGGTGGGGTGCCTGGTTGACGAGCACGCCGCCGCCCTCGCCGCCCCAGGTGGCTCGCCAGTCGGACTGGTCGTAGTAGGCCTGCGGGCGCCACCAGGTGGTGATGATCCAGGAGGTGTGGCGCAGCTTCCCCAGCTCCCCGGAGGTGATGAGCTGCTTGAGGTCCGTGTACACGGGGTTGGTGCGCTGGTTGAACATGATCGCGAAGGTGGTCTCGGGGTGCTCCTTCGCGAAGGCGTTCATCTCCTCGACCTGCTTCACGTACACCCCGGCCGGCTTCTCGGTGAGGGTGTGGATTCCCTTGCCGATCGCGGCGATCGTCATCTCGGGATGCAGGTAATGAGGGACTGTGGTGACCACGGCGTCCACATCCCCGGAATCGAGCATCGCCACGTAATCGTCGTAGAACGGGACATCCGCATAGTCGGCGGCGGCCTGCTCACGCTTGGCCGGGTCGATGTCGGCGATCGCGCCGAGGCTCATCCCGGGCACACGGCCCTCGCTGATGAGGCCGGCGTACATGCCGCCCTGGGCTCCCAGGCCGATGATGCCGAGGCGGACGGTCTTCTCGCTCATGGTGTCTCCTTCGTCGAGGCGATCAAGGTGATCAAGGTGATCAAGGTGGTCAAGATGGTCGAGATCGGGAGTCGTGGGGCCGACGTTGTCCGACGACTGCCGTGGGGGAGTGGGGATGGTGCCGCCGACAGCATGTGGCCGTCCTCACGACCCTATGCCCATTCCGGGGTGCTGGGCGAGGGCGAGGACGCCTCGGCCCGCCCGCGGCGGGGCAGACCGAGGCAACCAGATCAGCTCTGCACGTCCTCGCTGGTGAGCTCTCCGCGCTCGGCGCGGCGCTCATCGAGGATCGCGACGTTCTGCTCCACGCGTTCCTTGGACAGCGGGTACCAGAAGATCAGGCCAGCCGCGGAGATCGCCAGCAGCACCGCGGGGACGAGGGTGGAGAGGGTGTAGATGCCATTGAGCACCGCATCGCTCTGGGTCACGCCACCGGACTGGTAGCCGATCCAGCCCAGCGCCCATCCGGACAGCCCGCCGGCGACGGCCTGGCCCAGCTTCCGTGCCCAGGAGTACAGGGAGTAGACGGTGGCGTCATTGCGCTCGCCGGTGCGGATCTCTTGGTAGTCGATTGCATCGGTGATGAAGGCCCAGATCAGCACGTTCAGCGCGGCCAGACCCGTCATGAGGATCGTGTAGCCGATGATGTAGGTGACCGCGCTGTCGGTGCGCAGGATGAACAGCGCCAGGCCGGACAGCGCTCCGATGCTCAGCCCCGCGATGCCCACCTCGCGCTTGCCCACGGTCCGGGTGAGCCAGGCGCCGATCGGCACGAAGGCGAGCGTGGGCAGCAGGCCCACCAGGTTCGCGGTCGAGAGCATCTGGCCGTTGTTGAAGTACTCGTTGAACACGTATGGCAGGACCGAGGCCAGCAGCATCATGCCGATGAGCATGAACAGCGAGGAGAAGATCAGCCCGGTCAGCGCCCGGTTCTTGAGCAGGGAACCGAACATTGCGCCGAAGCCCATGCGCTCGTCCTTGGGCTTGGGCGAGGTCTGCACGCGCTCCTCGACGTTCACGAAGCACAGGAGGTAGCACATGACCGCGAGCACGGCACAGATCACCGCCGCGAAGAACATGCGGTTGCCGGAGAGCTGCGAATCCCCATCCACCTGGATGTAGACGAAGAGCGGGACGACCACGGAGATGCCGAGGTTGGCAAGCGTCGCGCCAAGGGAGCGGAACACCGATAGGGAGGCGCGGTGGTCGGGATCCGAGGAGATCACGGAGGCCATGGAGCCGTAGGGGATGTTGATGAGGGTGTAGAACACAGAGCCCCACAGGATGTACGTGACGATCATCCAGGCCAGACGCGCCCCGTAGTCGGCATCGGCCAGCAGCGGGGTGAACATGAGCACGCAGGCCACGGAGACAGGGATGCAGATCCGCAGCAGCCACGGCTTGAAGCGGCCGGAGCGGGACGGCGAGAGGGTGTCCACCAGACGGCCGGCGCTGACGTCGGTGAAGGCGTCGAGGATGCGCGCGCCGAACAGGAGGGTGCCGACATGCGCGGCGTTGATGCCCATGACGTTGGTGTAGAAGATCAAGAAGAACGCCGACTGCAGGATGAACGTGAAGTCGTTCCCCCAGTCGCCGAACATGTAGCCGATCTTGTCGCGCCAGCTGAAGGGCCGTTTCGTCGGCCTAGCCAGGGCGGGGGCGGGTGCTGCGGTGGTGCTCATCGTCGGGCTCCTTCAGGCTCGTCTTCGAGTGGCGGAGCGGCGGCACGCACGAGGCGGCGGCGGCTCGATCCCCGGGTCCGCGGGAGTTTCGAGAACGGTCCGATGGTGGGCGGAGGGGATGTCGAGAATTCTGCTGAGCACCCTGTCCGTCCAGCCTGGGTTGCCGCCGGTTGCAGATCTATGGACACTGCCAAGAAGTGAGCGTGAGGGGAAAAGGGCTAGATGTCCTGCGGTTATACGGATGGTCGGCGGTGCAGCGGATGTCGGCCGCGTCTTAAACGACACTTCCACACCCTTGGAATTGCCGTTGGTTGCCGCGGGACAAAGGTCCTGGAATCAGGGGGCCGCGCGCCTCCCGGTCCCGCCGTTTCATGGCGGCGGGGTGACCCGCAGCCCCCTGCGCACGTGCCGCCCGTGAGCACACGGAGCCCCCACAGCAAAGGGAACGGCCGGGCCCGTGCGGGGCCCGGCCGTCCTGGAGGGGCACGGCGGCTGCCGTGCGCTGTCGCCGCAGGGGAACGGCGACAGGTCTCAGTAGAGGTTCAGGAAGGTCTGCAGGACCTTCACCGTGTCCTCATCGATCTCGTCGGCACCGTTCTGCTGGGCGCCGACCTCATGCTGCAGGCCGGCCACCGTCTTCGGGCCGATCTCGCCGTCCTGCTCGGTCTTGGCCCAGGCCTGCAGGGCGAGGGTGGTCTGCTCGTCCATCTCGCCGGTCTGCTCGACGTTCAGCCAATCCTGCAGGGCGGTGATGGTCTTGGGGCCCATCTTCCCGTCCACCTCGAGGGTGCCGGCCACGCTGAGATCACCGGTGGCCTTCGGTCCGGGCTCAGGCGCGGAGCTCTCCTGCGCCGGAGCCTGCTCCTCCTGCTCCTGCTGCGGAGCCTCCTCGGTGGGCTTGGTGAAGCCGTTCTCATCGCAGTTGTTCGGAATGCCATCGCCATCGCAGCTCCAGTCGCCCTGCGGCTCGGAGGACTCCTGCTGCTGAGGAGCCTGCTGCTCCTGCGGCTCCTGCTCCTGGGCGGGGGCCTGCTCGGCGGGAGCGGAATCGTCCTGTGCCCCGCCGCCGGAGGTGTCAGCGCCGCCGGAGAGGGCCACACCGCACACCGGCCAGGCGCCCGGGCCCTGCATCGACAGCAGCACCTCAGCGGTGGCGATCTGCTGAGACTTCGAGGCGAGGTCCGCACGGGGCGCATACTGCAGGCCTCCCGCGGCCTCCCAGGAGGACTGCGAGAACTGCAGGCCGCCGTAGTAGCCGTTGCCGGTGTTGATCGACCAGTCGCCGCCGGACTCGCAGGCGGCGACCTCGTCCCAGCCGCTGGCGGCCTGCGCGGAGGTTCCGGTGGCCAGCATGCCGGCGGCGACGATCGCGCCTCCGGCGAGGCTCGCGGCGGTGCGACCCAGTCCGCGGCGCAGTCGGCCGGCGGAGGCGGGACGCAGGGCGTGAGTGGAATGAGCGGGCATGGTTACCGTCCTTTCGCTTGGATCGGAGATGTTCCGCGGTGACGGACGGCGACGAACATAGGGGCCGACGGGGGAGGGGCTGCAAGGCCGCAGCGCCGTTCCGGCGGAGTCTTGACCCGATCAAGAACCGGGCGTGAAGGGGAGAAAACCATCCTGCGGCGCCCTGACCAGGTAGAACGTGGTGTAGCGCGTAGGCCGTGACGATTTTGTGATCTCTTGTGCAGCGCTGTTCCTTGGATCACGAAAGGGCCGACGGGGCAGTCCCCGTCGGCCCTTGGTGGTGCGTGCCGTGCCGGATCAGCGGCGCTTGGCCGCGGCGTGCTCCTCGCGGTGCCGCTCGCGCTCGGCCCGCTTGGCCGCCTTCTTCTCCTCGAGCGCCTGCTCTTCGGCGACGGTGATGACATTGCCGCTCGAATCGGTCGCGACGGTCCCGTCCTCCCGGGTCACGACGAGGCCCTCAGGCTGCTCATCGCTGCGCTCGCCACGGTCGTTGTAGGCCTGGCGCCGGTCGTGGATGCGGTGCGCATCGGCCAGCAGCTCGCGCACATTGCGCTCGGCCACGATCATGTCGTGGTACTTCTCCGGCAGGTTCTCCACGATCTGCTCATGCTCGAGCATCTTCTGGTAGAGCGCATCGCGGTGAGTCTCGAAGGCCTCGTAGGTCATCTCGATGTAGGTCTTCGCCTCGCGGTGGGCATTGTTCACCGCGGCCTGTGCCCGGCCCTTGGGGGACAGCAGGGAGGTGAGGATCGTGATGGTCAGCACGCTGATGATGACCGTGAGGGAGAAGCCGGTGGTGACCTCAGGGATAGCGTGCACCGGCTGGCCGCCGTTGATGAAGCCGAGCTCGTTCTCGTGCAGCGCGTGGACGATCAGCTTCACGCCGATGAAGGCGAGGATGAGGGACAGTCCCCAGCCGAGGTAGACCAGGCGATCCAGCAACCCGTCGATGAGGAAGTACAGCTGACGCAGGCCCAGCAGGGAGAACACCGTGGCGGTGAACACGATGTAGGTGTTCTGGGTCAGGCCGAAGATCGCGGGGATCGAGTCCAGGGCGAACAGCAGATCGGTCGCGCCGATCGCGATCATCACCAGCAGCATCGGGGTCAGCACCCGCTTGCCGTTCTCGATGGTGAACAGCTTGTCGCCGTCGTACTCATCGGTGGCCGGCAGCACCTTCTTCACCAGGCGCACGAAGATCCCGTCGGCCTGCTCATCCTCGTCGTCTTCGCCCTTGACCTCCTCGATCACCATCTTGATGGCGGTGTACAGCAGGATCGCGCCGAAGATGTAGAAGGCGAAGGACAGGTGCTCGATCGCGGCGGCGCCGATCGCAATCATGCCGGAGCGGGCGATGATCGCGAAGGTGATGCCGAACAGCAGGACCTTCTGCTGGTCCTCGCGGGGCACGGAGAACGCGCCGATGATCACGAGGAACACGAACAGGTTGTCCACCGAGAGGGCTTTTTCGGTGATGTACCCGGCGAAGTATTCCCCGCCCATGTCTATGCCGCCGAAGACCAGCACCCCCACGCCGAACAGCACAGCGATGCCCACGTAGATGGCCGACCAGACGGCGGCCTCGCGCATGGTGGGGATGTGAGCCTTGCGCACGTGGAAGATGTAGTCGAAGGCCAGCAGTGCGGCGACCCCGACGATCGTCAGGATCCAGACCAGAGGGGAGACAGTCACGGGAGCTCGCTTTCCAGGGTCGCGTCATGGACCCGGGTCTCTCCACCGGCTGCTGCTGCGGCCGGCCTCTGCGCCCGGAGAGCCGACGGCGGCCCTCGTGATGACGTGCGCAGGGTGACGGATACTCCCCCGTTGCCAGCGCCCACTGTACACAGCAGGCGCTGGGCGGCGAAGCGGCCGTGGTGCGCTCCACGAAAGGAGGCGCCCCGAGCAGGGTCAGAGCATGAAGGGCACCACGATCATCGCGGCGAGGAAGCCCAGCGCCAGACCGCCGGCCGCCGCGACGGAGTCCAGGGATCAGAACGTGAATCCCTGGAACAGCACGAGCGCCAGCAGCAGGCCCACCACGAGGTTGACGACGGTTGCGACGAAGAAGACGAGGATCGGCCGGACACCGGCCTCACGGATGGAGCTCGCGTTGAACTCCAGGCCGATGGAGACGAACGCGAGGGTGAGCGCCCAGGTTTGAAGCTCCTTCGCCGCATCGAGCCGCGGCTCGAGCACTTCGGCAGGAATCGTCTCCACGGAGACAGTCGCGATCGCCGAGGTGATCAGAAAGCCCAGCACGAACTTCGGGAACCGATCCCAGATCAGAGCGAGTGATGCCCTGCCGCCGCGCTGTCCCTCTGCCGCGCTGCCCCCATCCTGAGCGGTGCGCAGTGAGAACCAGATCGTCAGCAGCACTGCCACCACCCCCAACAGGGCGTTCTGCGTCACCTTGACGATCGAGGCGATCTGCAGCGGCTGCTCGCCTGCGACCTCCCCGGCCGCCGTCACCGCGGCCGTGGTGTCGATGTTGCCGCCGATCCACGCTCCGGTGACCGCCGGTGAGAGCTCCATCAGATCAGCGAGCCATGGCAGCAGGAAGATTGAGGGCACAGCGAAGGTGATGACCAGTGCCGCGGTGTACGCCAGCTGCTCTTTGCGGGCCTGCACCGCCCCCGCTGCCGCGACCGCCGCGGAGACCCCGCAGATCGCCAGGGCGGAGGCCAGCAGTGCGCGCAGCCGATCATCCAGCCCCAGCGCTCCGGCGAACCACCAGGTGGCGCCGAAGACGACGGTGATGAGCACGATCGCCTGGACCACGGCGGGACCCGCCGCGCGCACGAGCACGGCGAAGCTCACGGTGGCGCCCAGCAGCACCAGACCGATCTTGATGAAGAATTCGGTGCGGAACGCCGCGGCCATCCGCTCGCGCACCCGGGCGAGGCTCAGCACCGCGTTGCCCGCAAAGCCCAGGGCAATGGCGTACACCGGGTATTCGATCGCCGCGACGACGCCGCTCAGTGGCGTGCCCGCGGCGAGGGCAGGCATCGACTCGCTCAGCTGCCGCCCCGCAGCGGCCAGCCCTACCACGATGACCAGCCCCAGCGCCGTCCAGCCGTGGCCCGGCCCCGCGGGCGAGCTCTTCTCGGCGCTGCGTGCTGCAGGCGACGTGCGAGGCGCCGCGCGATCTGTCGCGCTCACGGGATCAGCGCCGGGGAGATCGCACCGGCCATGCACAGCCCGAACAGGGCCAGCCCCACGATCGTGGCGATCCAGTCCTCGCCGAGCGAGAAGCGGCGGTGGTCGTCGGGGTGATCCGGCCGACGTTCACTATCCATGGACATTCTCCTCCCAAAGGTCCGCTAGGTGCACGGTATGCGAGAGGATGCGCTGTGCGCGGGTCGACGGGCCGTGTACGGCACCTGGACCCGTCGTGTTCACGCGGAGGTCAGCCGTCGTTTGCGGTGGGGATCTCCGCCTCAGTCGCGACTTCGCGCCACGTCGCGGCAAGGGAGTCGATGGTGGCGTGGGCGTTCAGGCCACTGGGCTGCGGGACCACCCACAGCACGACGTCCTCGGGCCAGTCCTCCACGGTCGCAGGATCCTGCCTGCCCAGCTGGGCGCGCGGCAGATGATAGGCCGTGCGAAAGGCGGTGATCCCGGCGATCGCGACCACGCGCGGGCGCAGCTGGCGGATCCGCTGCACCATGTGGGCCCCGCCCTCGCGCAGTTCACGGGCTGAGAGCTGGTCGGCGCGCGCGGTCGCGCGACCCACCAGGTTCGTCAGGCCGATCCCGTGATCGATCAGGTCCTGAGCATCGACCTGCGCGAGCCCGGCCGCGGCATCGACCGCCCGCGAGGTGAGCCCGGCGCGGTGCAGAGAGGGCCAGAAGCGGTTGCCGGGACGAGCGAACGGGGCGTTGACCGCGGCGGTCCACAGCCCCGGGTTGATCCCCACGATGAGCAGTTTCAGAGGCGCCCCATCGGCCGGCAGCACATCATCGATGCTGTCGGGGTCCGTGGTGGAGACGGCCTCGAGATCGGCCCGGGTGGGGCGACGCCCACCGAGCGGAGAGGGCCGACGGTGTGCTGGGGTGCTCACCCGATCGGCTCGGTGTCCTCATCCACGAGCTGGATGCCATCGAGGTCCCACTGCCCGTCGGTGCGGAGGATGAAGTACCGCAGGTGCACCTCTTCCGTCCCGCCATCCGCATTGACGATGTTCTCGGTGACCTCGAAGATCGCGTACCCCTGGCGATTCACCCGGTCGTTGACCGTGTAGTCGACCGCCGAGACGGTGCCCAGCGTCTGGTCGAAGGCCGTGCAGGAGGTGGTCTCGAGGGCCCGGCGGAACTCCTCCGTGGTGGAGTCCATGTACAGCTCGCAGTCGCTGTTCTCCATCGAGCTGTAGAAGTCCTCAAGAGTGTCCTGCGGGTTGCCTCGGCCCAGGATGTTCAGCAGGAGGATCAGGCCCACGACGCTGACCAGCAGCAGGCCCACCAGGGCGATGCCGCCCAGCACGAGCCAGTGCCACATCGGCCGCCCGCCGATCTTCTTTCCGCCCGGAGGGGGCCCGCTCGGGCCGGCCGGCTGCGGCTGTGCGTAGATCATGACTCCCCCTGCTGCTCGTGGTTCCGGCTCGAGTATCGCGCACGGTGAGCACTCGTGCACGGCCCGTCACCGACTCGATACGCTGAAGCACATGATCGTCACTGCGGATTCAGGGCCCATCGGATCTCCCACCAGCAAGGACGCAGCGGGGTTCCTGGGCCCTGCAGCCGTGCGCTACACCACCCGGGCGGGCGAGCGCGAGCAGTCTGCGCTGCCGGTCGTGGACGGGGTGGAGGATGTGCGCGGACGTACCATCGCCGCGGGGGACTCGCTGCGCTATTACGTCTTTCCCGTGCTTGATGAGGACGCGCAGACCTGGGGCGCCACCTATGTGAGCATCGATCTGCTGCTCGATGACGGCACCCACCTCAGCGACCACGCGCCGAAGGATCAGTACGGCACCGTCGCCACCGCCGCCGGGCTCGGCGATGGGAAGATCCTGTACGCCGATCAGTGGAACGACGTGCAGGTGGACCTCAGCGCGGTCGTCGGCCGCAGCATCCAGGACGTGCTGATCAGCGTCGACGTTCCCGCGCGCGAGAGCGATCCCGCCGACGGGGACGCGGACGAGGAGTTGGGCGGCTGGATCGACGGTCCCTACGTGGGGGCGCTCCCCGCGGACCCGGATGTCGACGACCCGGTCGCATGGGTGGACACCCGACGCGGCACCTATGCCTCCGGGGACTTCTCGCGCGGCAACACCCTGCCGCTGACGGCCTGGCCCAACGGCTTTGCGATGTTCACCCCGGCCACCGATGCGCGCAGCCGCCGCTGGGTGTACGAGTACCACCGCCGCAACGGGGAGGACAACCGGCCGCGCTTGCAGGCCCTCGCGATCTCCCACGCCCCGAGCCCGTGGATGGGTGACCGCCTGCAGTTCTTCCTCATGCCGCTGCTGGGACAGAGCCCCGACGCGAGCCCCGCGGCGCGCGCCCGCGGCTTCGACCACGCCGGGGAGACCGCGCGCCCCGACCTGTACGCGGTGACGCTCGACGGTGGCATCGGCCTGCGTCTGGCGCCCACCGACCATGGCGCGATCACCGAGATCACGCTGCCCGAGACGGCCGACGGCGTGCACTTGCTGCTCGAGGGCCACGACGGCGCCTCTCGCGTGGATGCGGCTGGTGCGGTGTTCGACGGGCAGGTGCAGGCCTGGGTGGATGCGCCCGCGGATGAGCGCGCCGACGGCGCCACCCGCATGTTCATCCATGCCCAGCTGGATCCCGCCCCGATCGCGGCCACCGCAGCGCGCGGGGACAGCGACGGCAGTGTGCTGACCTTCGCTCCCGGCACCACCACGGTCACCGTGCGCCTGGTCACGAGCTTCATCTCCCAGGAGCAGGCGCGGCGCACCTTTGCCCGGGAGCTCGACGGCCGCAGCGTCGAGCAGGTGCGCGAGGCCGCCCATGCCGCCTGGGCCGAGCGCCTGGGCGTGATCGATGCGCCATCGGCCACGCCGCCGCAGCGCCGCACCCTGCTGGGGAACCTCTACCGACTGAACCTGTACCCGAACTCCCACTGGGAGGATGCCGGCAGTGGGGAGCGCCGCGAACCGGTCCATGCCAGCCCCGTGCTGCCGCCGAAGGGCGAGGCCACCGACAGTCGGACCGATGCCCAGGTGGTCCCGGGGCGGATGTACGTCAACCACGGATTCTGGGACACCTACCGCACCGCCTGGCCGGCCTACGCGCTGCTGTACCCGGAGCTCGCCGCGGAGCTCGCGGACGGCTTCATCCAGCAGCACCGCGAGGGCGGCTGGATCGCCCGCTGGTCCTCTCCCGGCTACGCCGACTGCATGACCGGCACCTCGAGCGATATCTCCTTCGCCGATCTCCAGGTCAAGGGGGTGCCGCTGCCCGATGCGATGGCTGCGTACACCTCGGGCCTGCGCAATGCCACGGTGGCGCCGGAGCATCCGCGGGTGGGTCGCAAGGGCAATGAGCGCGCCGTCTTCACCGGCTACGTGGACACCGACACCGATGAGTCCGTCTCTTGGGCGCTCGAGGCGCACATCAATGATGTGGGGCTCGCGGAGCAGGCGCGTCTGCTCGCTGCCCGCGCCGCCGCGGACGGTCAGACGGAGCTCGCCGAGCGCCTCGGGGAGGAGTCGCGCTACCTCGCTGCCCGCGCCCAGAACTATCCGCTGCTGTTCGATGAGGCGATCGATTTCTTCCAGGGCCGCCGCCGTGACGGCCAGTTCGCCACGACCCCCGAGGAGTTCGATCCGGAGAGCTGGGGCGGAGACTTCACGGAGACCGATGGTTGGAACTTCGCCTTCCACGTCCCGCACGATGGAGAGGGTCTGGCGGCCCTCTACGGCGGACGCGAGGGGCTGCGGGCGAAGCTCGACGCCTTCTTCACCACCCCTGAGCGGGCGCAGAAGAAGGGCAGCTACGGGCATGTCATCCACGAGATGGACGAGGCCCGCGCGGTGCGAATGGGCCAGTTCGGGGTCTCCAACCAGCCCAGTCACCACATCCCCTTCCTCTACCACCACGCCGCGGCCCCCGAGCAGGCATCGCGCGTGGTCCGCGAGGTGCAGCGCCGTCTGTTCGTCGGCGAGCAGATCGGGCAGGGCTACCCGGGCGATGAGGACAACGGGGAGATGAGCGCCTGGTGGCTGCTGACGGCGCTGGGTATCTACCCGCTGCAGCTGGGCACGCCGCGCTACCACCTGGTGGCGCCGCTGTTCGACCGCGTCGACGTCACGCCGCTGGGCGGCCCCGCCTTCACGATCACCACCGACGGGGACCCGGGAACCGACGCGGTGTGCATCACCGGTGCGAGCATCCGCGGGGCGGAGCATTCAGGGGCCTGGATCGACCATGAGGACCTGCAGGGGCAGATCCACCTGCGCCTGGGCAGGGAGGCAGGGGCATGGGGCGAGGTGCCGCCCTCGCCCATCGCCCCCGGGGAACGGCCCGCACCGCTCGTGGACCTGCTCGAGCGCGATGCGACAAACCCCCTGCTCGATGATGACTCCACCACCGAGCGCACCTTCGAGACCGCAGCGGTGACCATCGACCTGCCGGAGCTGGCGCAGCCAGGACGCGCCCGTTTCCTCACCCTCACCTCCGGGACGGAAGAGGGCGGGGACCCGATCGCCTGGCGGCTCGAGGGCAGCGCCGACGGCCAGACGTGGGAGGTGCTCGATGAACGCTCCGGGCAGACCTTCCCCTGGCGGCGGCAGACCCGGCCCTTCGAGATCGCCACGCCGCGCGAGTGCACCCGCCACCGCCTGGTGGTCACCACCGCGCAGGGGCCGTTGCGGCTGGCTCAGGTGGAGCTGCTGGCCTGAGACTCCACTGCCGCTGATCGGCCGGGGCCCTCGTGCGGCGGGTGCGCTCGCCGCACGAGGCCATGCTTCCCATCGAGCGCCGTGCCATACCGACGGTCGCGCAGCACCCACGGCCAGGTCATCACCAGCGCCCACACGGCGGCGATCAGCAGGGCCTCCACCAGGAGGTACTGCGGCCAGGGGCCCAGCAGATCCAGGATCGACGGGCCCGCCGGCGCCCGGTTCAGGTACCCGTAGTTGGCTCCCGTGAGCAGGTTGCCGGTGAATGCCATCACCGCCCAGCCCAGGGTGATCACGTAGGCCACCGCGAAACCGCGCCACGTCGGCCGATACCCCAGCCCCCACACCAGCACCACGGGCACCACGATCCCGGCCCCGTGCGCGATCCAGTACTGGAAGAACTCCAGCGGCACCCACACGAAGTAGTTCACATCCGGGGTCAGCACCGACTGCAGGTTCAGCGTGAGCCCCCAGTAGTAGGCGACCACGATCGCCCAGCGCGCCTGCGTGATCATCGCCACCGGCAGCACGAACCGCAGCGCGTCGGAGTAATGCAGCGGCAGGGACTCATCGATGTTCCACGCCCACGGCATGAAGCCCCACGCCGTCCAGAACACAGAGTTTCCCAGCAGCAGCCAGCCGGAAATGCGCAGTGCCCGATCCACGCGCTCGCCGGGCGTCCGCCGCGCCCACAGCACCAGCGCCACCGAGGCCACCACGATGAGCGTCAGCATGCACCAGTGCTCGAGGCCATAGGGGGTCATGCGGCCCAGCGGGGGAGAGTCCATGGGGTGAGTATGCCGGGTTCCGCAGTGGGCCGCTCAGCGTGCGTCTAAGACCTTCCGACCGGGCCCACGGACGAGGAACAGGGCTCCGCAGGCGGCGACACCGCTGATCGCAGCCCAGATGAGGAAGGCCGTCGCGTTCCCCTGCGTGTCCCCGATCTGCACCAGGAACGGCCGGAATCCGATCATCACGAGACCATTGGTCGCTGAGGCCAGGGCGAGCACCGTCTGGCGCCAGCGACTGCCGACCGCCTCCAGCAGCCAGACATCCGTCAGAGTCTTCGCGACGCCGAACGCGGCCGTGCCCGCCGGGATCAGCAGCAGCATCGTCACCCAGGTCAGCTGATGCTGGGCGCCGAGGGCGACCGCGAGGTAGCTGAGGGCCATCACGGCGATGGAGCCGACGATCCACATCCCGTGGCCGCGGTGCGGCACCCGGGTGGCCAGCCAGCCACCCAGCGCTACCGTCACCGCGATGATGCTGTAGACCACACCGATCATGGACGGTGTGAGCCCTACCTCGGTTCCCAGCGGCTGGAACTGAATCCTGATGGAGACCCCAACGGTAAGCACGATGGCGGCCAGCAGGATGCCTGTCCGCACACGGGGCCGCTGCATCGCGTCGGTGAAAGTCGTGGCCGATGCGAGCCGTGCGTGCCCGTGCACATCAGGAAGGGTGGCAGCCAGCAGCAGGGCCAGCAGGCCGAGCACAGCGGTGAGCAGGTAGGGCAGCGGTGCCCAGATCTCCAGCAGGAAGCCGGCGCTCAGAAGGGACAGGACGCCTGCCACGCCGCTCGCGAGCCGAGAGCGCCCGAGATACCGGGACGGGGATGGGGCCTGCGGGTGCTCCTCGGCGAGTTCCCAGGAGTAGGTGGAATCCAGCCCGGAGCTCAGCGCCCAGAGCAGGCCCCACAGCACCCACACCAGCGCCATGAGCCAGAACGAGGAGACGACGCCGATCCCGAGGAACACGACGGTGGTCAGAGCGCAGCTGATGAGCAGAGCTCGCTTGCGACCTATCCGATCCACCACGGCCCCCATCGGCACTTCCGCGAGGACCACCGCGCCGTTGAAGATGGCGTCGATGAGTGCTGCCTGCAACGGGGTGAATCCCCGTTCCAGCAGGAAGATCATCCACGTCGGGAACCAGAACTGGACATCGAGCAGGACCCGGACGCCGAGCAGCCGGGTCAAGGGGCCCCACGGCCTCGAGCGTGCGCGGGTCACGAGATGCTCTGGCGACGTTTCCAGATGAAGATCACGACGAGTATCACCGAGGCGAGCAGGCTGAGGATCAAGATCGCGTCCATGGATTGCGAGGAGAGCCAGGAGGTGATCGAGCCGCCGCCGAGGTCGAACACGGACTGGGAGGGATCCTGCCCGGCATCGCGACCGAACTGCACCAGGGCGATCGCGGTGGCCAGAACGGAGGTCACACCGATGCTCATCAGGATGATGTCCGTGAACATCGCCGACCGTGCCGCCCGGTCCTCGGCAAGGGCGGTCAGGCGGTCGCCGCAGATGCTGAGCTTCGCACGGACCGGGTCCTCGAGCAGCTGCGTGTACCCCCAGACGTTGAGCACCCGTTGCACCTCGGCCAGGCTCGAGCGCGAGAGGTGCTGAAACACCTCGGCGCGCAGCATCAGCAGATCCTGCGCCTGATTCACCATGGCTCGCAGCTCGCGGCGCAGATCGCTCACGGACACAGTGTGCAGATCTGCCATGGACCAGGCCAGGATCTGCCGCAGCTCGTCATCGATGTAGTGCATCGCGGCCCAGAGGAACTGGGCGATCCGCAGAGCGTGCCAGTGCCAGGAGACTGCCTCGGTCTCGGTGGACAGATGCACGTGATTGAGCCACTGGGCGACGAATGGTCTCTCCCCGTCCAGGAGCTGCTCAATCATGCGCTGATGCTCGGCGTCGATCCGGGCCACCCAGCGGCGGGCGAACCCCTCATCCCCGCGCTGCGGATCATGGACGAGAGCGCGCGTGACCCACAGCGGCTGCGAGGTCGGCAGCTCCTCGATGCGGACCAGGTCCGATGCCTCGGGGATCCGTCGGATCCGCTGCAGTAGATGGGTGATATCCGTGTCGACGCAACGGCGCGCAAGTTGCTCACCGACCCGCTGCACCTCCGCTTCCCACAGATCGACGTCATCGAACTCATCGGTGCTCACATGTTCCGTGGTCCGCAGGACGCCGTGGACGAGGAGCACGTTGTGGTCGTACAGCGTCCAGCCGAGCTCGTCGACCTCGAGGCGCGTGCCGACCGCCGGAATGCTCTCCACCGGAACCTGCGCAGAGGCGACCTCGAGCGGACGGCGCAGGACATCACCAGAGGACCGGGACCAGCCGAGCACCGGGGTCCGACGAGACGTGCGGTGCAATGTCCACCCTTTGCGCCGGGCGATGTCGGTCTCGATCTGCTCCCAGAGGCTCTGGCAGCGTTCGGCGTCTCGATCGAGGGCGCCCGGGAGCGTGGTGAAACCCACCCGGATCGGTGCCAGGAAACGGAATTCATGCATGAGAGATCTCCACGTCGCCGAGGCGGACGAGGCGCACCTGACCGCGCAGCGGGCCCTCGATGATCTTCACCTCGATCGGGGACTGTGCGGTCAGCTCCCCCTCGGGCCACGACAGGACGACCGCCGACGTTCCGGAGGGGGTGCTGCTCACGCTGTCGTCGTCGGGGTTCTGCACGGCGACAGAAGAGCCGTCGGGGGAGCGCAGGACCACCGGCGTGGTGGACGGGCTCAGCTGGCCCAGCAGCCGGTCATAATCTTCGGTGGCCTGGAAATCGGCGAGGGCCTCGTTGAACTCCTTGAGCAGGCGCTTGCCCTCCGTGCTGTCCTTGACCAGCAAGTGCAGTCCCTTGGTCGAGGAGGTCAGCGGTGAGGCGGGGCTGGCCACGGAGAAATCGCGGACGTCCCCGGAGAAGTCGGGCCCCGCGAGCGTGGTCCACCCGGCCAGCGATCCCTCGGCCACGAGGTCGGCGTCGCCGTCGGCAACGGCGTCGAATGCTGCGAGCGCTGACGGGTGATCCGAGAACGTCGCCCCAGATTCGTCGAGCTCATCCCAGTACTGGTATCCGGATATCCGCGCCACCCGCACGCCCGTGAGGTCGGTGCGATCGGGGAGGGATTTGACGAGGTCGTCGGACTTGCCGAACAGCGTGTACCGGAAGTCGAGCAGGGGGTCCGAATACAGCGCGAACTCGGCACGGCTGTCAGAGATGATCACCGGTGCCATCCCGACGCTCGCACCGTTGATGACATCTCGCTCGGCCAGCGGCCAGGTGCTGAACACGAAGACGGGCGTGTATCCGGCGCGGCCGAGCACCTCGGTGAGCAGCTCCGCCACCGGACCGTTTCCGGGTAGATCGGGGGAGATGTAGGGGAGCCACTCCGATGTCGAGATCTGCAGCGGCCGGGAGCGCTCCGGCGGATCGGCCCGCACGATCACCGCGGTGATCACCAGGATGACGATCACGGTGAGGACTAGCCAGATCGTCGGCAGTGGCGCCCGTGCAGGGTGCCTGGCAGGAGTGCGGATCACCTCTCGAACTATATCCATTGGGGTTGCACGGTCGCGGTGGTCGGCCGAGGGCGGCCATGGCTCACCGCTCCTCAGCTGATCCGACTACGATCACCTCACCCGATGGATCCAGCACCCCAGGAGACGCGACCCGATGACCGAGGCCCAGCCCGCCTACCACGCCGATTCCTCTGACCTGGTGGACAAGGAGGTGCTGACCTGGGACCGGTTCGGCACCGCCACGAGGGAGCTCGCGCAGGCCGTCGCGGACTCCGACTTCAGCCCGGAGATCATCATCGCGGTGGCGCGCGGCGGGCTGCTGCCAGCCGGCGGGCTCTCCTATGCGCTCGGTGTGAAGCTCTCCGATGCGATCAACGTCGAGTTCTACACCGACGTCCATGAGACGCTGCCGGACCCGGTGCTGCTGGCCCCGATGCTGGACACCGAATCCATCAAGGGCAAGCGCCTGCTGGTGGTCGACGATGTCGCGGACTCCGGGCGCACCCTCGCGCTGGTGCTCGATCTGCTGCGGGACATGGGCGCGGATGCGCGCAGCGCCGTGCTGTACGCGAAGTCCGCTTCCGTGGTGGATCCGGACTTCGTGTGGCACCGCACCGATGAGTGGATCGTCTTCCCGTGGTCGGCGCAGCCGCCGGTCACTCCTGGTGGGGGCGCTGCGGGCTGACCGCGCGCGAACCCGTCGCGGGGGATGAGCCGACGCCGGGGGCGCTGTCGGCGCCGGGAGCGGTGTCGGCATCGTGCCCCTCAGTGTGAGCGGCGCTGTCATGCCCGCCCTCTGCGCCGTGGTGGCCGAAGGGCAGCAGGTGCATGACCCCGGCCGCGAGCAGGCCGATCACCAGGCCGAACAGGAACGAGAAGAACGTGTTGACCAGCCACGCGAGTGCCGCGCCGACACCGGCGACGCCGTGGACCTGCTCCTCGAGGTGGTGCACGAATCCGTAGGGCTGAGCGAGCCCCAGATCGTGGGTGCCCACCAGCAGGATGTGACCACCCACCCACAGCATCGCGACCATGCCCACGTAGCTGATGACCTTCATGACGGTCGGCATCGCCTGCACCAGGCCGGTGCCGAACCTGCGCTTCGCCGCGGAAGCGTCCTCATCACGGGCCATCGCCAGGCCGATGTCGTCCATCTTCACCAGGATCGCCACCGCCCCGTACACCAGGGCGGTGATGCCGATCGCGATGACCACGAGCACCGCAGCGCGCATCCACACGCTGTCGGTGTCCACCGAGTTCATGGAGATCACCATGATCTCCGCGGAGAGGATCAGGTCGGTGCGCACCGCGCCCTTGACCACCGTGTCCTCCGCATCAGTGCCCGTCGCAGCTGCGGGCGCCTTCTTCTCGACACCCCGGACCAGCTCGATGATCTTTTCCGCGCCCTCGAAGGAGAGGTACAGGCCGCCCAGCATCAGCAGCGGTGTCAGCAGCCAGGGGGCGAACACGCTCAGCAGCAGCAGGATCGGCAGGATGATCAGCAGCTTGTTGCGCAGCGACCCCTTGGTGATCCGCCAGATGATCGGCAGCTCCCGCTTGGGCTTGATGCCCTGCACATACTGCGGCGTGACCGCCGCGTCATCGATCACCACACCGAGCGCCTTCGTCCCGGCGCGGCTGGAGGCCGCCGCGACATCATCAGCGCTCGCCGCGGCCAGGCGCGCGAGCGCAGCGACATCATCGAGCAGGGCGGCGAGTCCACCGGCCATCGGATCCTTCTTCCCCTCGGGCAGCACCGCGGTCGCGGCTCGGCACAGAATAGCGGCTCGGGGCACAGGATCCTGCCCTACAGTGGCCCGGGCTCGGGAGGCGCTCGGGCCGCACAGCAAGGAGCGGCAGTGGACGGCATGCGCACGTGGCTGGGGGTGACAGCCCTGGCCGTGGGGATCTTCGTGCTCATCACCGTCGAGGAGCTGCCCATCGGGGTGCTCTCGGTGATGGCCCCGGATCTGGGGGTCAGCGAGGGCGTCGCGGGGCTCGCGGTGACCGTCCCCGGCGTGCTCGCCGCCCTCGTGGCGATGTCCACACCCCTGCTGGTCCGGGGGCTGGACCGGCGCCTGGTGCTCATCATCGCTCTGCTCAGCGTGGTGATCTCCTGCGCTCTCAGCATTGTCGCCCCGAGCTTCGGATGGCTGCTGCTGGCACGACTGTTCGCCGGGGTGTCCATCGGCCTGTACTGGGCGGTCCTCCCGATCGTGGCGATGGGCCAGGTGGAGCCCCACCGGGTTTCTGCCGCGCTGACGCTCGCCTTCAGCGGCACCGGCGGTGCGCTCGTGCTGGGCGTGCCCGCCGCCGCGTGGATCGGCTCCCACGTGGGCTGGCGCGCCTCCTTCGCGGTGGTGGGAGCCGTCGCAGCCCTCGTCGCCGTGGCTATCCTGCTGCTGGTCCGGCCGGTCCACTCCCGGCAGGCCGTCACCCTCTCCATGATGCGCACCGCTCTGACCACCCGGGCCGTGCGCTACGTGCTGGCCTTCACGGGCCTCGGCGTGGTGGGCCAGTTCGCCACCTACAGCTATGTCAGCCCGCTGCTGGTCCAGCGCGCCCAGGTGCCGCTGCGCGATCTCGGGTTGCTTCTGCTGCTGTTCGGCATCGCCGGGCTGATCGGAAACTTCGCCGTCGGCCCGCTGATCCGCCGCAGCGCACCGGGAGCGGTGCTGGTGGTGATCGGCGGGACCCTCGCAGCGTTGCTCGCCGTGCTCGTGCTGGTGCACTCACCGGGGGCCGCGATGATCGTCATGCCGCTGTGGGGGCTGTGCGTCGGGGCGGTGTCCGTCAGCGTGCAGGCGTTCATCACCGCCGAAGCCCCGGAGGTCCTCGAGGAAGGCACCGCGCTGAACAGCGCCATGTTCAACGTGTCGATCGCGGTGGGCGCCCTCATCGGCGGCCTCGTGCTGGATGCCGCCGGGATGGAGCCGATGGTGCTCACCTCCGTGGTGCTGCTGGCTGCCGCTGTCGCGCTGGCGCTGCGCTACCTGCGGCGGCCAGCCCCACACGGGGCCGCGGAGCTGCCTGCCGGGTGATCAGCGCGGGGCGAAGACCGCGTTCCCGTCGGCGTCCCGGTGCATGACCTCCTTGCCCGCCTGCCACACCCGTTCGGTGCGGTGGCGCACGTCCAAGGGGTCGCCCTCCCACAGCACGAGGTCCGCCTCCTTGCCCTCAGCGATCGAGCCGATGCGGTCCGCGAGCCCCAGCACCTCGGCGGGATTCAGGGTGATCGCCCGCAGCG
The DNA here is from genome assembly GCF_023062615.1 of Brachybacterium sp. Marseille-Q7125. Classification (NCBI taxonomy): domain Bacteria; kingdom Bacillati; phylum Actinomycetota; class Actinomycetes; order Micrococcales; family Dermabacteraceae; genus Brachybacterium; species Brachybacterium sp. Marseille-Q7125. The sequence goes on from NZ_JALLAL010000001.1 coordinate 105,759, forward strand.
CAGCGGCCGGATCCATGCCGTGCTTGACCGCGAGCGCCGCCTGATGGACCAGGAACTCGATGGGCACCACCGGGTGGTCGGTGATGATCGAGACCTTCACCCCAGCCGCGGTGAGGATCCCCGGTGCCTTCGGGGTGCGCTCACGCACCTCCACCTTCGAGCGGGAGACGATCAGCGGCCCGTACAGCACCGGAACTCCCGCGGCGGCGATGCGGTCGGCGATCAGGTAGGACTCGGTGCCATGGTCCAGCACCAGCTCGTAGCCGAACTCCTCCGCGATGCGCAGCGCGGTGGCGATGTCATCGGCCCGGTGTGAGTGCTGCCGCCAGGGGATCTCCCGCGCCAGCACCTTCGCGAGTGCATCGGAGACCAGATCCGGATCCCGCTCATCCTCCGGCTTCGCCGCCCAGGCGCGGGCTTTCGCGAACGCTTGCCGGATCGTCAGAGCCACGCCCAGGCGCGTGGCGGGAGTGCGCTTCTGCTCGCCGTAGACCCGCTTCGGATTCTCGCCGAGCGCCGCCTTGATGCCCGAGGGTTCGCGCAGCACCATCTCGTCGACCACCCGGCCGTGGGTGTGCAGCGCCACGGCCAGACCGCCGATGGGGTTGCCGGAGCCGGGGTTGACGTTCACCGCGGTGATCCCGCCCTCAATCGCATCATCGAACCCGATCTCCATCGGGTTGATCGCATCGATCGCGCGGGCCGCGGCCATCACCGGGTCGGTCATCTCATTGGTGTCATCACCGGCCCAGCCCTCACCCTCCTCATGGACCCCCAGGTGGACATGGGCGTCGACGAACCCGGGCAGCAGCCACGCCCCGCCTGCATCGATCACCGCAGCGCCGTCGGGGATCGGGGCGTCGGGGCCTAGCGCAGTGATGCGGTCGCCGGTGACCACGACGGCGCCGTCGAAGGGCTCGGACTCGATAGGGACGACGTGGGCGTTGGTGATGGCAAAGGTGTCAGGGGTGCTCATGGCATGACCCTGTGCGGCGGCGGGCAGGACGTCAAGTCCGGTCCTGGCGCGGGATCACTCCTGGTGGCGTCTGGCCGGGATGGTGCTCGTGGTGTTCGCGGTTGCGGCGATGGTGCTGCTGGGTGTGCAGTACAACCTGGTCGCCGCGCAGCTGCGTTTCTGAGCGAGGCACCGGATGCGGTGGCACTGACGGGTGGGGTGCGGGGCCACAGGGCCGACGGATGCTCTGCCCGTCGGCCCCGGTGCGCGGTACCCTGCGGGGATGTCGAAGCAGACGAAGGCGAAGAAGTCCGGTGCGAAGGCCCGCCCGCACGGCTACGAGATCCCCTCGGGCTGGACCGGGGACGTCACCGAATTCGATCCTCGGGCCACCCCCGGGTTCGACGGCGGCAAGAAGCAGGGCAAGCAGCTGCTCGCCGAGCGCTCCGAGAAGCTCTCCGGGCTGCAGGAGCGCCTGTACGCCGCGCACCACGGCGCGGACGGCGGGCGGTCCGTGCTGCTCGTGGTGCAGGGCATGGATACCTCCGGCAAGGGCGGCATCATGCGTCATGTGGTGGGGCAGGTGGATCCGCAGGGCGTCGAGATCGCCGCGTTCAAGGCCCCCACCGCGGAGGAGAAGAAGCACGACTTCCTGTGGCGGATCCGCAAGCGTCTGCCGCAGCCCGGCCTCATCGGTGTCTTCGACCGCTCCTACTACGAGGACGTGCTCATCCACCGGGTCCACGGCTGGGCCGACGCCGGTGAGATCCGCGAGCGCTACACCGCGATCAACGCCTTCGAGCGTGAGCTCGCCAAGGACGGCATCGCCGTTATCAAGGTCATGCTGCACATCTCCCACGCCGAGCAGGGTCAGCGCCTCATGGAACGCCTCGAGCGGGCGGACAAGCACTGGAAGTTCAATCCCGGGGACGTCGATGAGCGCAGCCACTGGGAGGACTACATGGAGGCGTACACCCGCGCGCTGCGGGCCACCTCCACCGTCGGCACCCCGTGGCACGTGATCCCGGCGGATCGCAAGTGGTTCGCGCGTCTGGCGGTCCAGCAGCTGCTGCTGGATGCACTCGAGGAGATCGACCCGCAGTGGCCCGTGGCGGAATTCGACGTGGCCGAGCAGATGGAGCGCCTGCGCGCCACCATGGCCTGAGCGAGAAGCTGCCATCCTTCCGCGGACCTGCCGGTTCAGGGGGGACCTTGTGCCCGCGGCGAGTCCGCGTGAGGATGGGGCCATGGCTTCCATCACCTTTCAGAACAACCCCGTGACCACCATCGGCGAGCTGCCGGCCACCGGCAGCAGCCTGCCTGCCTTCGAGCTTGTGGGCACTGACCTCAGCGCCGTGCGGAGCGAGGACCTCGCTGGTCAGCGCCTCGTGCTGAACATCTTCCCGTCGGTGGACACCGGCACCTGCGCCATGTCCGTGCGAGCCTTCAACAAGCTCGCCGAGGAGCTGCCGAACACCCGCGTGGTGTGCGTGTCCAAGGATCTGCCGTTCGCGCAGGACCGCTTCTGCGGCGCCGAGGGCATCGAGAACGTCACCACCGCGAGCGCCTTCCGCTCCTCCTTCGGTGAGGACTTCGGCGTGACCATGACCGATGGTCCGCTCGCCGGGCTGCTCTCCCGCGCGGTGGTCATCGCCGATGAGAACGGCAAGGTCATCTACACCCAGCAGGTCCCGGAGATCGCCGACGAGCCCGACTACGACGCGGCGAAGGCGGCTCTGTCCTGAACGGCTGCATCTGCGCGGTGCGTGCTCGATGAGCATCCTGGACATCTCCTGCGCCCGGGTGCGGGATCTGCTGGACGACGGCGGTCCCGCCCCGGGCGAGCATCGCGCCCTGGTGGATCGCTTGTGGCCGCGGGGAGTGCGCAAGGACCGCCTGGCCCTGACCGAGTGGACGAAAGACGTCGCGCCCAGCACGGAGCTGCGTCGAGCCTTCCACCACGATGAGCTGAGCTTTGAGCAGTTCTCCGCGCAGTATCGCGAAGAGCTCACCGCCTCCGGGGAGGCTGAGGCGCTCGCCGAGCGAGCCCGCAACGCAGGTGCTGATCACCTGGTTCTCGTCTACGCGGCACGTGATCCCGAGCGCAACCATGCCCGGGTGCTCGCCACCCACCTCACCTCCAGGGCCTGAGCCGGGATCACGGCCGCGACAGGGCGGCGGCGCTCAACCCCGCTCGGGGGACAGATAGTCTCGACCCCTGTGGAACCCCTCTCCCTGCTCGTCCTGTTCACCATGGCGGTGATGGCAGGGGCGATCAATGCCGCCGTCGGCTCAGGATCGCTGCTGACCCTGCCCGTCCTGTTGGCGATCGGCGTGCCGCCGGGAGCTGCGGTGCGGACCAACACCATCGGCATGGTGTTCTCCACCCTCGGCTCCTCCTTTGGCTATCGCCGGGAGATCGCAGCGGAGAAGGAGCAGCTGGCGCCGCTGGTGATCACGACCTCGCTGTGCGCCACCGCAGGAGCGATGCTGCTGCTCGTCTCCCCCTCGGGGGCCCTGGACGTGGTGGTCCCGGTGCTGATCGTCGTGGCGCTGGCGATGGTGGTGTTTCAGAAACCGCTCACCCGTGCCCTGCGCGGACGGCAGGACCGGCCGTGGATCGCTGCCCGCGGCGGGGAGGCCGCCGACGGCGCTGAGGACGCGAAGACGGTCCCGTCGGCCGTCTCACATGACCTCTCCCCCTACCGGCAGCGCGGACTCGTGGCCGCGATGGGGGCGGCGAGCGTGTACGGCGGCTACTTCACCGCTGCGCAGGGGGTGCTGTATCTGGGGGTGCTCGGCATCTTCACCGGCCGCACCATGGGGTCCGTCAATGCCGTGAAGAACCTGCTGAGCCTCGTGGTCAATGTCGCCGCGGCGCTCGTCTACCTCGTGGCGCACCTGTGGTGGGGAGCTGCTGTGCTGTGGAGCGCGACCGCAGCGATCGCGGTGGGATCTCTGCTGGGCGGCTACTTCGGCGCCCACCTGGCCAAACGAATGCCTGAGTGGCTGCTGCGCGGTGTCATCGTGCTCGTCGCGCTGGTGGCGCTCGTGCGGCAGGTGATGTGAGAGCTGGTCGGCGGCAGACTCCATCGGGCCCGTCGGGCTCATCAGCCCCATCGGCCCTATAAGCCCCATCGACCCCATCGGGCCCGGTGGCGGGTTGAGCACAGCTGGAGGGCTGGCACAGCGGCTCGCAGCAGATGGCAGGGCCCGGATCCGTGCGGATCCGGGCCCTGCGCTCACCCCGCCCCCGGGGTGGTCTTCACAGCGTCAGTGACGCTGGGTATCGGGGCGATCCTGGTCGCGCAGGCCGTCGCGGCCGGTGCGGTCTCCATCGCGGTCGACCTCGACCTCCTCGCGCGCGACGTCGGTGCGGACGGTCTCGGTGTCCTGGACCGACTGCTTGCCCAGCGAGACGTTCTCCGTGGCCACGGTCTCCTTGTCGACGACCGGGCGCTCCTCGTGGAGGGCCACCTCGATCTCGCCCTCGGAGAGCTCGGCGCCGTCGGCCTCGCCGGAGGCGGGAGTGCGCTCAAGGACGACCTCCTCGCGCTCCACCGGGACTTCCACCTGCTCGGTGTCGGTCACGACGTACTTGCGCAGGCGCACACGGCCGGTCTCGCGACGCTCGGTGCCCACGTTCACGCGCTCCTCGTGGAGGGTGGTGGAGGCGCCGTCCCCGTCGCGCACACCATCGCGCACACCGTCGCGGTCGCGGTCCATGCCCGCTCCCGCGCCAGCGCCGGCCGCTCCCGCAGCACCTGCGGCACCGGCGGTTGCACGGTCGCGATCATCCAGCTCGTCATTGCGGCGGTCGTCGCGCAGGCCCTCCTGGTCGCGGTGGTCGTCGCGCAGGGTGCCATCGCGACGATCGTCGTGCAGGCCCTCCTGGTCACGGCGATCATCGTGCAGGTCGCCATCGCGGCGGTGGTTGCCGTGCGCCTGACCCGGGATGTCGGAGTCGGACACGCCGTAGTAGCGGTAGAGCTCATCCTCCTGCTCGGGGGTGATCTCGCCATCCTCATCCACGTTCGGAGCGTCCTTGATGAAGGACTTCTCGTAGGGGACGCTGATCGTGCCGGACTCGACCCTCGCCTCCGCCAGCGGGATGAAGGTCTCCTTGGTGCCGAACAGGCCGGTGTTCACGGTGACCCACGAGGGGGCATGGCCGTCCTGGGTGACGAACAGCTGCTTGACGTCGCCCACCGACGCACCGGTGGAGTCGACCACCTTGGCGTTCTGCAGATCAGCGGGGGAGAGGTTGTCAGCGGTCATGACTGTGTCCTTCCTGCTTCCAGGGTCTGAAACCGCAGCGAGGGCCGCGGCTGGCTCGCGCCACAGCCCCGACCCTATTGACGACGGTCACGAGACGGGAACGATTGCTCGTTCCGCCGCCCAGCTCTTGCGTCGAGGCGTCTTCTGCGGTACGCGACAGCTGTCTGGGTGTCACAAGGGAGACTGACCGCTCGGCAGGGAAGGGGGTCGCGCCCCGTTTACGCTCCAGTCGCCCGCGGTTTATCTGCCTACCAATAGGTTGAGCAGATATCCCCGACGGCGTCGGGCGCTGCGTTGCTGTGTCGGCTGTACGGCGGTGTCTGCTGCACGGCGCTCCTGGGTGGACCGGGTCAGCGCAGGAACGGCAGTACCTGCTCGAGCACCGGGCCTGCCGGGGCCAGGGTGATGCCGTGATCGCGGCCCACGAGCGGGACGAACCGGGCCTGCGGCATCGCCTGAGCTGCCTGCTGTGACTGCTCGTAGCGGGGGTGATCCTCGGTCCCGGCCATCCAGAGGGCCGGCGCGGCCACCTGGGCAAGCACCTCGGGCGGGATCTCGTCGGCAGCATCGGTTGCGGTGAACAGCGCCGCCATCGCCTGCGGATCGGCCCGCAGGAACGCGAAGCGGGTGGACTGCGCCAGAGGATCCGTGCGATCCGCGGTCAGGCCCTGCCGATCGGCGAACGCCTCTATCCCCTCCCGGGCCAGCGTCTCGATCACGCCGGGAAAGAACAGCTGCTCGAGCGCGCCCTGCTGGGCGGCAGCGCTCCCGCCCAGCAGCACCAGGCGCTCCACCCGCGCGGGATGCTCGACCGCCGTGGCCAGCGCCACGCGTGCTCCCAGGGAATAGCCCAGCAGATGCGCCCGCGAGAATCCCGCATCATCGAGCACGCTCAGCACGTCCTCGACCTGCACGCCCGTCGCATACGCGGCCGGGTCGACGGGCTTGCCGGAGGTGCCGTGCCCCCGCAGATCCATCCGCAGCACCTCGCGCTCGGCCCGCAGCGCCTCCACATAGCCCAGGCCCCGCCAGAGCGCCCGGGAGAGCACGGAGCCGTGCAGCAGGAGCACTGGGGTGGCATCAGGGGACGCAGCGGGGCCGGCGCTCGCGCGGTCGTAGACCAGCACGGTGCCATCGGCACGGGACGACACGCGGTGAGACATGACCCCATTGTCCTCGTCAGCGTTGTCATAGACGACGGCGGGCCGGGGCCCACGCCCCGACCCGCCGTGCGGTCGCCGCCTCACAGGGCGGCGGAGATCTCCTCCAGGATCCGGTTGAAGGTGGCCGACGGGCGCATGACCGCCGCCGTCTTCTCCGGGTCCGGACGGTAGTAGCCGCCGATGTCCGCGCTCTTGCCCTGCACGGACAGCAGCTCCTCGGCGATCACCTGCTCGCTGTCCGCGAGCTTGGCCGCGATCGGCCCGAAGGCCTCCGCGAGCTCAGCATCCTCGGACTGCGCCGCAAGCTCCTGCGCCCAGTACAGGGCCAGGTAGAAGTGACTGCCGCGGTTGTCGATCGAGCCGAGCTTGCGCTGCGGGGACTTACCCTCGTTCAGCAGCGTCTCCGTGGCGCGATCGAGCGCCGCGGCGAGCACGCCGGCGCGAGCATTGTCCGCGGTGCGAGCCAGATGCCGCAGAGACTCCGCGAGCGCCAGGAACTCGCCGAGCGAATCCCAGCGCAGGTAGTCCTCCTCCAGCAGCTGCTGCACGTGCTTGGGGGCCGAACCACCGGCCCCGGTCTCGAACAGCCCGCCGCCGTTCATCAGCGGCACCACCGAGAGCATCTTCGCGCTCGTGCCCAGCTCCATGATGGGGAACAGGTCGGTGAGGTAGTCGCGCAGCACATTGCCCGTCACCGAAATGGTGTCCTCGCCGCGGCGCACCCGGGCGAGTGTGTGCTTCGTGGCCTCCACGGGGGAGAGGATCCGGATGTCCAGGCCCTCGGTGCTCTCGCCGTCCACATCCTCCGCCAGGTACTGCTTCACCTTCGCGATGAGGTTGCGGTCATGGGCGCGGGAGTCATCCAGCCAGAACACGGCCGGCATCCCGGAGATGCGCGAGCGGCGCACCGCCAGCTGCACCCAGTCACGGATCGGCGCATCCTTGGCCTGGCAGGCGCGGAAGATGTCCCCGGCGGCCACGTCATGGCTCATGAGCACCTGACCTGAGGCATCGCGGACCTCCACGCGGCCCGGCGCGGCGATCTCGAAGGTCTTGTCGTGGGAGCCGTACTCCTCGGCCTTCTGCGCCATGAGCCCCACGTTCGGGACGGTGCCCATCGTCGTCGGATCGAAGGCGCCGTGCTCCTGGCAGTCCTCGATCGTGGCCTGGTACACCCCGGCGTAGGAGGAGTCCGGGATCACCGCGAGGGTGTCCTGCTCCTGATCGTCCTTGTTCCACATGTGCCCGGAGGTGCGGATCATCGCCGGCATCGACGCGTCGATGATGACGTCGCTGGGCACATGCAGGTTCGTGATGCCCTTGTGGGAGTTCACCATCGCCAGGTCCGGGCCGTCGGCCATGTCCTGCTCGATCGCGGCCTCCACCCCGGCGCGGACCTGCGGATCCAGGGTCTCCAGGCCGGCGAGGATGCCGCCCAGACCGTTGTTGGGGGACAGCCCCGCAGCCTCGAGCTGCTCGCCGTACTGTGCGAACACGGTGGGGAAGTAGGCCCGCACGGCGTGCCCGAAGATGATCGGGTCCGAGACCTTCATCATCGTGGCCTTGAGGTGCACCGACAGCAGTACCCCCTTCTCCTTTGCCGCCGCGACCTGGGCGCGCAGGAACTCCTGCAGTGCCGCAGCGCGCATGATCGTGGAGTCCACCACCTCACCGGCCAGCACCGGCACGGTCTCCTTGAGGACCGTCTCGCTGCCGTCCTCGCCCACGTGCACGATCGCGAGGGTGTCCTCGCCATCCATCACCACGGACTGCTCATTGGCGCGGAAGTCATCGGCCTGCATCGTTGCGACAGAGGACTTCGAATCCTTCGCCCACTCGCCCATGCGATGCGGGTGGGCCTTCGCGAAGTTCTTCACCGCCGCGGGGGCACGCCGATCCGAGTTGCCCTCGCGCAGCACCGGGTTCACCGCCGACCCCTTCACGGAGTCGTAGCGGGCCCGCACGTCCTTCTCCTCCTCGGTCTGCGGGGACTCGGGGTAGTCCGGCAGCGCGATGCCCTGGCCCTGCAGCTCCGCGATCGCGGCCTTCAGCTGCGGCACGGACGCGGAGATGTTCGGCAGCTTGATGATGTTCGCCTCGGGGGTCTGCGCCAGCTCGCCCAGCTCCGCGAGAGCATCGGCCTCACGCTGCTCTTCGGGCAGCAGATCGGAGAAGGCGGCGACGATGCGGCCGGCTAGGGAGATGTCGCGCGTGGTGACGTCGATCCCGGCGGTATCGGAGAAGGCGTCGAGGATGGGCAGGAACGAGGCGGTGGCCAGCATCGGCGCCTCGTCGGTATGGGTGTAGATGATGCGCGCCATGGGCAGCGGTCTCCCTCGGGTCGATGGAGCAGGTGTCTTGACGTCAAGACTAATCGACGGCGGCCGACGGGCGGCCGGGCGTCCGGACCCCTCCACGGTACGTCCCGGGGCGGCGGCCGGGACGGGCCGACGGGTCACTCCTGCCCGTCGGGCTCCTCATCGGTGACTGTCAAATCCCAGGGCGTGGACAGAATCAGGTGCGTCGTGCCCTCAGCATCCCGCGTCAGGGCGGCGCCGTGCGCCGTGTACGTGCCCGGGGAGAGGGCATAGCCGGAGCAGGTCTCATGACCCACCCAGGCGAGCTCCGGCAGCGTCGTCCCCTCCGCGGACACCCAGTGCAGCGGCGCCAGCTCGGCGTTGCGGGCCCCTGCGACGATCCGCCCCGTGTCCGGGTCGGTGAGCACCACCGCCGGCAGCAGCGCACGCGTGCCCGGCTCCTGCGTCGAGAACGTGAGCGACGCCGTGACCGCGGGTGCGGTGTCCTCCTCGGTCGCGACAGTCGAGGTGCTCTCGGTGCGATCGCCGAGCTCGAGCGTCACCCCGGCGCCATCTCCGACCGGCTCGAGCCTCGCGCCGCAGCGCAGCGGCGACGGATCGATCCGCCCCTCGTCCTCGGGGGCAGTGACCACGCCCGGCACGGGACGGACCTTCCCACCCGCCACATCGATCAGCACCGGTGCGGGGGCGGCCCAGCCGGAATCCCGCGCGGCGCGGCCCTGCCCGCCATCACCGCGTAGCAGCAGCACGTACTGCCCATCGGGCAGCGGCGCATCATCACAGGTACCCAGCGTCAACTTCGCCGTGGCCCGGGTGGGCGGCGGGCCATCGGAGGGGACTTCCACGCGCGCCCGCACCACGATCGGCGGGGCCGGTGCGCCCTGATCCGCGAGGTCCATGTCGTAGGGCTCGGCGACGGTTCCGCGCTGGCCGGGCTGCGCCGGAAGCACCAGGGCGTCGGGGAAGAACCCGGTATAGGTGCCCGGGTCATCGAGCTGAAAAGCGCCGGTGATCAGCACGTCATTGCCCTCGGCGCTCACGGACTCCGGTGTAAAGGTGCCGCGGTCACGCACCGGCACCGGGTCATCCCCGCCCCCGGCGCCGCACAGCCACGCGGGATCAACCGCCGTGGTCGCCGCCTGCTCCACCTGCGCGGGATCCATCGGCGAGGGAGTGGCCGACGGGGTGGTGCCGCCGATGCCGGGCAGGGCATCGCAGCCGGTGAGCGCGAGGCCCAGGGCGAGGACGGCAGCGGCGCGGACGGTGCGGCGCGGGCAGAGCGGCCGGGAGGGCGTGCGCATCGGCCGGTCACCGGTGCTCTCATGCGCGGAGAAGGCCCCGCCGTGGTGCGTGCGTGCGCTCGGTCGTGGTGTACCTGTGCTCATCGGCGCCGCCTCCTTCCCCGGGTACGCGCGGCTCTCCCGCGGATCTGCACCGATCCGCGCGGTGCGCGGTGACACACCTGGAGCGAACGTACCCGACGGCACGGCCCCATCGGGCACACAGCGCTCGCCGCCTCCATCGGAAGGGCTCCGGGGCACCGGTGGTGCAGCGCCTTGAGCCCCATGGCAGTGTTCACAGCACCAGCAGGGTCGCCGCCATGAGCGCCATCCCCGCCACCAGCGAGTAGATCGCAGCATGATGCTCGCCGGTCTCCTCCGCGGCGGGCAGCAGCTCATCCAGCGATACGAACACCATCACGCCTGCGACCGCCGCGAGCACCCCGCCCATCGCGGCGCCGCTCAGCAAGGGCGCCAGCAGCGCGAAGCCCACCACGGCGCCGACCGGCTCCGCGAGCCCCGTCATCGTCGCCAGCCAGAACGCCGTCTTCCGAGACCCGGTGGCGCGCCGCACCGGCACCGCCACCGCGAGCCCCTCAGGAATGTTGTGCAGCGCAATCGCGGCAACCACGGGGATCGCGATCTCGGGAGACTGCAGCGCCGCGACGAAGGTTGCGAACCCCTCGGGAACGTTGTGCAGGGCCAGGGCGATCGCCGTGACCGTGCCGGTGCGCAATAGGCGTGCCCGCAGGGCGGTGTCCGCGGCACGCTCCTCGGCGTCCCGCGCGTCATGGGCGCCGTCGATGCGGCCAGAGAACTCGTGCGGGCTCACGGCATCGGGCACCAGGCGGTCCAGCAGCATGATCACCGCGATCCCCAGGAAGAAGCAGCCCACCGCGATCGCCGTACCGTGCGGCGTGGTCTCACCGCCGGAAAGCATCGCGGCACCCTCGGGCAGCAGCTCCACGAAGGACACATACAGCATCACCCCGGCCGAAAGCCCCAGCCCGCCGGCCAGGAACCGCGGCCCCGTCCCGGGTCCGAGCACCGCGATGGCCGCGCCGATGCTGGTGGCGCCGCCCGCGAGTAGGGTCAGGAGGAAGGCGAGAAGCACCCCTAGACCCTAGTGCGCCCGAGGCGCGGGCGACGGGACCGCGCCACCGCGTCCGCTCCTAGACTTCTGTGCATGTCCTCACCTGCTGCATTCCTGGCCGTCACCGATCTGCGCGGGCGGCGCCCCGCTCCCGCCGAGCTCGAGGCGGCGCTGCCGCGCGCCGAGCTGGACGTTGAGGCCGCTGCGCAGGCGGTGCGGCCGGTCGTCGAGGACGTCGCCGCCCGCGGGGCTGCTGCGGTGCTCGAGGCCTCCGAGCGGTTCGACGGGGTGCGGCCGCCGCACCTGCGCGTCCCACCTGCGGAGCTGCAGCGGGCGCTCGATGAGCTGGACCCGGCGGTGCGCGAGGCGCTCGAGACCTCCGCCGAGCGAGTGCGGGCAGTGGACAGCGCGCACACCCGCCCATCGGATGCGGTGCAGGTGGTGCCCGGTGGCACCGTCACCCAGCGCTGGGTGCCGATGCGACGCGTGGGCCTGTATGTGCCCGGCGGGCGCGCGGTGCTGCCCAGCTCCGTGGTGATGAACGTCGTGCCCGCCCAGGTGGCCGGGGTGGAGCAGATCGTCGTCGCCTCCCCGCCGCAGCAGGAGCACGGCGGCCTACCGCACCCCACGATCCTTGCGGCCTGCGCGCTGCTGGGCGTGAACGAGGTGATCGCCGCCGGCGGTGCCCAGGCCATCGCATTGCTCGCCCACGGCGCGGAGGATCTCGGGGACGGAGCGGGGCTCGAGCGCGTGGACCTCGTCACCGGGCCCGGAAATGTGTACGTCGCTGCCGCGAAGCGCCTGGTGCGCGGCGTGGTGGGGATCGACGCGGAAGCGGGGCCGACGGAGATTGCGATCCTCGCCGACGGGCAGGCGGAGGCAGCGTTCGTGGCCGCAGACCTCATCTCCCAGGCCGAGCACGACCCGCTGGCCGCCAGCGTCCTCGTCACGGACGCAGCGGATCTGGTGGAGGCGGTGGAGCGCGAGCTCGCCGCCCAGGTGCCGCAGGCGCCGCATCGGGAACGGATCGAGCAGGCGCTGCGCGGGCCGCAGAGCGGCGTGGTGCTCGTCGATGACGTGGAGCAGGGGCTCGCAGTGGTCAACGCCTACGGCGCCGAGCACCTGGAGATCCAGACCGCGGAGGCGGAGGACGTCGCGGCGCGGGTGACCAATGCGGGCGCCGTGTTCGTCGGCCCCTACAGCCCCGTGAGCCTGGGCGACTACGCCGCGGGCTCCAACCACGTGCTGCCCACCGGCGGGACCAGCCGGTTCTCAAGCGGGCTGGGGGTGCAGACCTTCCTGCGCGGCATCCACGAGATCCGCTACGACAAGACGGCGCTCGAGGCCTCCCGAGGCGCGGCGACAGTGCTGGCCGAGGCGGAGGGGCTGCCCTCGCACGGCCGGGCCGTGGACGTGCGGTTCGATAAGCACCCTGCACGGCCCAGCTCGCGAAAAGCATCGCTTTCGACTCCATTCTGAGTCGGAACCCATGCTTCCCGTGCGGCCTGGGTGGCTGTGACCCTCAGTGCTGTGGCGTCTCGACCGTGGTGCGCTCGTCGCGCGTGAGGTAGGTGGCCAGCAGGCGCCAGCCGAGCATGCCGAGCGCTGTCACGCTGGCGGTGACCGCGATGAAGCTCGGCTCAGTGCCGGAACCGAAGAGGGTCCGCACCGTCATGCCCGTCGCGACCGTGATCGCCCACACGAACACGCCGTGCGGCCACAGGCGGAACGGGGCGCGCCAGGCTCGGATCGCAAGGTGCCCCAGCAGCACGCCGGCCGCGAACGGCCAGCCCACCAGGAACACGTTCTCCACGGTCAGCGGGTTGTTATGGGACAGCAGCCCCACGGCGACGAACACGAAGACCACGAGCAGATCGCCCACCAGGGCGCCGAGAGAACGGAACATCCCGCCAGGGTATCGCCGGGGGCGGGGTGCCTAGGACCTGAGGGCTCGCCCAGGCCCACCGCGCGCCCGCTCTGCCCCGCGCCCGCGCCGCGCCCCCGCGCCCGTTCCCGCGTCGCGCCCGTGCTCTGCTCCGCGCCGCGTCGCGCCCCCGCTTTGCCCCGCGCCCGCGCCGCCCTGCGGACGCCCAGACCGCTCTGTGCCTCCGCGGATACGATGGGGCCCATGCCTGCCCAGCCCGATCTGCGCCCCGACGTTGCCGCGCTGCCGATCCCGCGCGAAGGCATCGCCGGCGCCGCCCCTTACGGTGCTCCGCAGCTCGAGGTCGCGCATGCCCTGAACGTCAACGAGAACCCCTACGGCCCCTCCCCGGAGCTTGCCGCGGCGATCGGCCGCGCCGCCGCTGAGGCTGCCACTACGCTGAACCGCTACCCGGACCGCGAAGCCCTCGACCTTCGTGCTGACCTGGGGGAATATCTCGCCGCGGAGTCCCATATCCCGGCCCCGACACCGGAGCAGGTGTGGGCCGCGAACGGCTCCAACGAGGTCATGCACCAGCTGCTCCTCGCCTACGGCGGGCCCGGCCGCACCGCCCTCGGCTTCACCCCGCACTACTCGATGTACCCCGAGTACGCGCGCGACACCTACACCGCCTGGGTCACCGCTGAGCGCGGCCCCGCCCCGGACTTCACGCTCGATACCGCAGCCGTCACCGCAGCGATCGCCGAACATGACCCCGACGTGGTGGTTCTCACCTCCCCGAACAACCCCACCGGCACTGCACTCGACCTCGAGGTGGTGCGCGCCGCCGCCCAGGCCCTCGCCCCGCGCCGCGGCCTGCTGGTCGTCGATGAGGCCTACGGCGAGTTCCGCCGCGACGGTGTGCCGAGCGCCCTCACGCTCCTGCCCACTACGCCTAACCTCGTGGTCACGCGCACGATGTCCAAGGCGTTCGCGCTCGCCGGTGCACGCCTGGGCTACCTCGTCGCGCATCAGGACATCGTCGACGCACTGCGCGTGGTGCGCCTGCCCTACCACCTCTCGGCCGTCACCCAGGCGGTGGCCCGCACCGCGCTTGCGCACCGGAAGGAGCTGCTGGGCACCGTCGCCCTGCTGCGCCGTGAGCGCGACGCCCTGGCCGAGCACCTGATCCAGCGGGGCCATGACGTCGCCCCGTCGGACGCCAACTTCGTCCTGTTCCGTTCCTTCGCGGACCGCCAGTACGTGTTCGAGCAGCTACTCGCACGCGGGGTTCTGATCCGCGTGGTCGGCCCCGACGGCTGGTTGCGCGTGAGCGTGGGCACCGAGGAGGACAACATCGCATTTCGCACCGCCCTGCAGGAGGCCGACCCCCGATGACCAGCCCCGACTCTCAGAACACCGACTCCCTGAGCCGCGCGCCCCAGGGGTCCGATGAGGGGCTGCCCGCAGCCCGCCCCCGCCGCACCGCGAGCATCTCCCGCACCACCCGCGAGTCCAGTGTCGAGGTCACCCTGGATATCGACGGCACCGGCCAGGTGGACGTCTCCACCACTGTGCCGTTCTTCGACCACATGCTCACGGCGCTGGGCACCCACGCCCGCTTCGACCTGACCGTCAAGGCCACCGGTGACACCCATATCGACGCCCACCACACCGTCGAGGACACCGCGATCGTGCTGGGCCAGGCCCTGAAGGAAGCCCTCGGAGACAAGAAGGGCATCGCCCGCTTCGGCGACGCGATGGTGCCGCTGGATGAGGCCCTCGCCCAGGCCGTCGTGGACCTCTCCGGCCGCCCCTACTGCGTACACAGCGGGGAGAGCGAAGCCCAGGCCCTGCACCTGATCGGCGGGCACTTCACCGGCTCGTTGACCCGCCACGTCTTCGAGTCCCTCGCGCACCATGCCGCGATCTGCCTGCATATCCGCCTGCTAGCTGGCCGCGACCCGCACCATGTGGTCGAGGCGCAGTTCAAGGCCCTCGCCCGCGCGCTGCGCGCCGCCTGCGCGCACGATGACCGTGTCCTCGATGTCCCCTCCACGAAGGGAGCCCTATGAGCACCGCCGACCCGCGTGACCCGCACGATGACATCGACGCCGAGTTCGCCCGCCTGACCGAGGGGCTGAGCCTGGACGACGGTGACGCCCTGACCGTGGAGGACGTCCTGGCGGAGTCCGACGGCGGGGATGACACCCCCTGCATCGCCGTGATCGCAACCTCCGTGGCGACCGCGAAGGCCCTCGCCGGCATGATCCGCCTGGGCGTGGAGGCCCGCACCGACGGCCTGACCATCCCCGAGGGCACCCGCACCGTGGAGACCTCCACCGGCGCGATCGCCGTCGGCGCGCTGCAGGAGGCGGCCGCGCATGACCTGGCCGCCATCACCTCCACCGCCCTGCAGCGCAATGGCCTGGTGCTGTTCTGGCGCCGCGGCGACCGCATGACCGCCACCCGCTACATGACCGGCGAGCGCGGCGAGGACATCTCCCCGGTGATCGTGCTCGGCGCCGTGGATGACGTGGTCGAGGAGCTGCTGCTGGGCGCCCGCAGCGTCGAGGAGCTGGGGGAGGGACTGGACCCCGCGGCACTGTCCCGCACCGAGGCGCTGACCTGGATCGCCACCGGGAGGAAGCGGAAGTGACCGCCCAGCAGGCCACCGAGCAGGCCTCCCCGCAGGCCACCGGGCTGGCCGACCCGCCCGCCCGCGTGGTCGTGCTCGACCACGGGTCGGGGAACGTCCGTTCGGTGGTGCGCGCCCTCGAGGCCGTCGGCGCCGAGGTCCAGCTGACCGCGGATCGCACCGCGGCACTGGAGGCCGATGGGCTGGTGGTCCCCGGCGTCGGTGCCTTCGCCGCGACCGTGCAGCAGATCCGCGCTGTGGGCGGTGACCGCATCGTCGAGACGCGCCTGGCCGGGGGCCGCCCCGTGCTCGGCATCTGCGTGGGTCTGCAGGTGATGTTCGATGCCGGCGATGAACATGGCGAGCGCAGCACGGGACTGGGGCAGTGGCCCGGCGAGATCACACGCCTTATGGCCGATGTGGTCCCGCACATGGGCTGGAACACCGTCGACGCGCCGACGGGCACCGCGCTGCTGGACGGTATCCAGGCTGAGCGCTTCTACTTCGTCCACTCCTATGCTGCGCGCACCTGGGAGCTCGATGCGGTCGGCCCCCTTGAGCCGCCGCTGGTGACCTGGGCTGAGCACGGCGGAGACCGCTTCATCGCCGCGGTGGAGAACGGCGCGCTGATGGCCACGCAGTTCCACCCCGAGAAGTCCGGTGAGGCCGGGGCGCGTCTGCTGCGCAACTGGCTGGGCACCCTGCCGCGGTACGGCCGGGCGGAGGCGAGCGCATGATCCTCGCGTTCGTGATGCTGTTCGTCGGGGGGATGCTGCTGGGTGGCGTGTGGTCCTTTCACCGCTCCGGTAAGCCGTGGTGGATGACCGTCGGCCTTGCCGTCATCGCGATCGCGTGCCTGGCGATCTCTTTCTGGCGGATCCAGTCCGGCTGATCGGCACGGCCCGACCCTCTGCCGTCCCTGCCAACGCTGCACCCGAGCCCAGACCGTCACGCCCGCACTCGCTCCCACCCTTCGCGCCCGCCCTCACACCCGCTCTTGCTGTTCACCCGCTACGATCCGAGCCCCCGTCGCCCCCAAGGAGGCACCCCATGACCGCTCCCGTGCTCGACCTGCTGCCCGCCGTCGACGTCCAGGACGGCCAGGCCGTGCGCCTGGTCCAGGGGGAGGCAGGCACCGAGACCGCCTACGGCGCCCCGCTGGATGCCGCACTGACCTTCCAGGAGGGCGGCGCGCAGTGGCTGCACCTGGTGGATCTCGATGCCGCCTTCGGCCGCGGCTCCAACGCCGCACTGCTCGCAGAAGTGGTCGCTGCCGTGGACATGAACGTGGAGCTCTCCGGCGGTATCCGCGATGACGAGTCCCTTGCCGCGGCCCTTGCTACCGGCTGCCGGCGCGTGAACCTGGGCACCGCGGCGCTCGAGAACCCCGAGTGGACCGCGGAGGTGATCGCCGAGCACGGTGACCGCATCGCCGTGGGCCTGGACGTGCGCGGCAGCACCCTCGCCGCCCGCGGCTGGACCCGCGAGGGCGGCGACCTGTGGGAGACGCTCGAACGGCTCGATGCCGCTGGCTGTCAGCGCTACGTCGTCACAGACGTCACCAAGGACGGCACCCTGCGCGGCCCGAATGTGGAGCTGCTGCAGAAGGTGTGCGAGCGCACGGACGCGAAGATCGTCGCCTCCGGCGGGGTGTCCTCTCTGGCGGACCTCGAGGCGCTGCGGGCCCTGGTCCCGCACGGCGTGGAAGGCGCGATCGTCGGAAAGGCCCTGTACGCGGGGGCGTTCACCCTCCCCGAGGCGCTCGAGGTGGCGGGCCGGCCGTGACCGCCCGGCGCGAACTGCCGGCCCACTTCCAGGACAAATCCCCGCTGACCGACACCGCCGGGGTGCCGTGGAAGGGCCGCGACTACACCACCAGCCCCTTCCCCGAGGACGACGGATCCTGCCCGCCGGTGCTCCGCACCGCGCTCGAGCAGCTGCACGAAGGGCAGGACCCTTACCGGGCGGGCCTGGTCGCCGCCCTGGCCGCCTCCCGCGTGCTGGTGCCGATCATGGCCGTCGGCACCGAAGAGACGATCAGCGCCCACGGACTGACCTCCGACAACGGCGCCGACATGGCGATGGTCACGATCGCCGCGGCCGATGGGGCCCGCGTGCTGCCCGTGTTCACCTCCGTGACCGAGCTGTCCCGCTGGCAGGGCACGGCCCGGCCCGTCCCCGTCGTGACGGCGCAGGCAGCGCAGGCCGCCGTGCAGGAGGGCTGCACCGCCCTGCTGGTGGATGCCGCGCGTCCCGACGAGCCCGGCCCGGTGCTGCTGCAGCGCTCAGCCCTGTGGGCCCTCGCCCAGGGCCGCACCTGGGTGCCGCCGCATGAGGATCCTGAGGTCGCCGCGGAGCTCGAACAGATCGCGGCCCAGGTGCCGACGGTGCTCTCCCTCACCGCGCAGCCGGGTCAGTCCAGCGAAGTCACGCTCGTGGCCCGGCTCGTGGAGGGCCTGGATCGCACTGGACTGCAGCAGGCGGTGCAGGCGATCAGCTCAGCCCTCGGGGACAGCCCGCTGATCGCCGAGCGGATCACCTCGCTGAAGCTCTCGCTGTCGCGCTGAGCACGTTCCGTCCAGCGCACGGCGGTCTCGCGCGCGAGAACCTGAGATAGTGCCTCCCGGACCCGACGCCCATCGGGCCTGTGGACACCGGCGGTGACAAGGAGGGGACATGGCTCTGCAGGGGTACCGTGCGGCGCTGCGCACCCCGGGCGTCCCCGTGGTGCTGACCATCGGTTTCCTGGCCCGCATCCCGTTCTCCACGATCGGGATCCTGCTGACCCTGCACACCGTGATCACGCTGCAGGAGAGCTTCTTCTCCGCGGGGCTCGTGGTCGCCGCCTCGACGCTCGGCATCGCGATCGCCTCCCCGCTGCGTGGGCGGCTGCTGGACCGCCACGGACTGCGGCGCGCCGTGCTGCCCTCGCTGCTGTTCCAACCGCTCATCCTCGCTGTCGCCACGCTCGTGCCCTATTCGGCGCTGGTGCTGCTGGCACTGGTCGGTGGTCTGTTCGCGATGCCGGTGTTCGCGATCGTGCGCACGTCACTGTCGGTCCTGGTGCCGGCCGATCAGCGCCGCACCGTCTTCTCCCTCGACTCGGTGTCCACGGAGCTGGTGTTCATGCTCGGCCCGGCCGCGGCGACGATCGCCGCGGTGGCGCTCGGCACCACGACGTCGCTGCTCGTCGTCGCCGGGCTGATCGTGCTGGCCGGGATCGGGATCATGCTCGCGAACCCGCCCACTCGCAGCGATCAGATCATGCTGCCCACCCGTCTGCCGCGCGCCCTGGAGGCCGCTGAGTCCGGGATGCTCGCCACCGGGGAGGCGCATCATGAGGCGCGCGTTGCCCAGAACCTCACCACCGGGCAGATCCCCGTGATCGACGAGCGCACGGGCCGTCCGGTCCATGAGCTGCCCGCCCCGTCGGTGCGGCCGCATCTGCTGACCCTGGGCGGGCTGGCGCTGCTGGCCGCGACGCTCGTCGGGTCGCTGCTGATCACTGCGACGGACCTGACGGTCGTCGCGTTCCTCGAGGGCGATGGGAACACCACGGCGATCGCCTGGGTACTGGCGATCTGGTGCGCCGGGTCGGCGATCGGCGGGTTCGTCTACGGGGCGAGCGCCCGGGACATCGGCCCCTTCACCGTGCTGCTCGCCCTGGGGGTGCTGTCCCTGCCGATCGCGGCCTCGCAGTCGGTGTGGATGCTCGCGGTCACGACTTTCGGGGCAGGCCTCGCGCTGGCCCCGATCATCACCGCGACCGGGGAGGCGATCGCCCGCCGCGTCCCCGAGCAGGTGCGGGGGGAGGCGATGGGCTGGCATGGCTCCGCCCTCACTGCTGGAGCGGCGGTCGGTGCCCCGCTGATCGGCGTGGTCATCGACCTGGCCGGACCACGCGTGGGGATCCTCGTGGGGTCCGCCCTGGCGATCGCTCTCGCGCTGACCGGTTTCGTACTGCGCGCCTGGCGGCTGCGGCGCACCCGCCGCCGCCTGGCCTGGTAGGCCCCGGGACGCAGCGCCCGTGGTGGCCGGTCAGGTCAGGTGAGGGGCCGACGGTGGCGCCGCGTCCTGGGGAATGGGCCGGCAGACGCGCCGCGACGCGTCCCGGGGAGTGGGCCGACGGGGGCGCCGCGCCGGGTCAGCTGACGCGGCCGGTGTATTTCTCGCCCGGCGCCTCGCCAGGCGGATCGGGGAACGGCAGCGCCTCAGCGAAGGCCAGCTGGAGGGAACGCAGCCCATCGCGCAGCGAGCGGGCATGCACATTGCCGATCTCCGGTGCCGCCGCGGTGACCAGCCCCGCGAGCGCAGTGATGAGCTTCCGCGCCTCCGAGAGGTCCTGATAGTTGCCGGTCTCCTCATCATCGGCGAGGCCCACCTTCACCGCCGCGGCGCTCATGAGGTGCACGCAGGCGGAGTTGATGATCTCCACCGCGGCCACATCGGCGATATCCCGCAGCTCAGCAGCCGCCTCCGCGTCCGTGGTCGCCGGACCGCCGCTCTCAGTCGCGGGGGAGGCGTGGTGCTCGGGGCTCGGCGCAGTTCCGGTCGGCTCAGTCTTACTCGCCTCAGTCGTGCTCGCCTCAGTCGTGCTCGGCTCGGAGCTGGTCGGCTCGGTCATGGGGCTCCTTCATCGGGGTTGGCGTCATCGGGGAGGGCGCTAATTCTCTCGATCCGACGCACCGGGGTGGAAAACACTTGCGGGTCAGCCTGCCAGGGGCAGCTCGATCGTGAGGTCCCCGTCCAGCTCGAGGTGCAGTGCGGCGGGCTCGGTGCCGATGGGCGCGTCGAACACGGCGACGAACTCACGGGTCTCGCCGACGGGGATGGGCCGGGTGGAGGCCGAATCGGAATCGCGCGCATAGGCGGAGATCGCAGCGGCCGAGCTGGGGATATTCTCTCCTGCCGCCGTTGCCAAGGTGACGCGATCTGCGGTCAGCTGGAGGGTGCGCTCGCTGTCATTGGTGATCTCCACGATGACCGCCACGAACTGCCCCTCGGCCGTGACCTCGGTGGCGCCGCTGCCCACGGAATCCAGGCCCGTCTCCGTCCTGAGTTCAGTGACCGTTACGCCGTCGACCTCCACGGGCCCCGCGTCCTGCCCGGACCCATCGGAGGTATCGGCGGATGCGGTGACCGTGGGGGCAGTGCTCTCCCCGTCCGTGGGCAGTGTGCGCACCACGAGGAATGCACCGCCCACGGCGATCACGAGGGCGAGCACCCCCACGAACGCCGCGGCGACGACGAGCAGGCGGCCCCGACCGGGAGCACGCTGTTCAGGTGGCGTGGCCAGAGCGGGCCGACGGTTCGGGCGGGCTGGGCGCGGTGGGGGAGTGGGGAAGCCCTCGGGAACCGGGCGCAGGACCGCGCGCGCCGTGGTCTGATTGCGCAGGCGGGTCTGCGTGGACGCCTCCGGCTCCGACGGATCCTCAGCGGGGTCCTGCAGCGGGGCCGTCGGCTCATCCGCAGGCGAGGCCCCCTCCGGGTGCGATGGCTTCTCGGCGTGCGCCTCCCCGGTGCCCGGATCCTCAGTGCTCGATGGTGCATCCGCAGGCGACGGCTCTGCGGGAGTGAGCCCCGTCGGGATCTGCTCGGCGTGCTCACCCTGCTCAGCGTGCTGAGGCTGCTCGTCAGGGGTCTCGCGATCCGTCGCCACCGCTGCTCCTCATCGTTCGATATCGTTCGATCGCTCGACTGCGCTGCAGACTGCTCAACTGCTCTGCATGCAGCTGCACTGCGCTGCGCGACGCACATCACCTGGACCCACGCCGTTTCGCTGGTAGGATAGTCGACCGGAACAGGACGAGACCTCGCCCGTTCCCGCAAGTGGAGTCCCCTCCCACCTCGTGACGACCGGCCGCGGACAGCGGCCAGCAGTTGCCGGGTCAGCATCGCCACCGGGCCATCGTGCCCGGGAGCAGGTAGCAGCGCCAGTGGCGCTCGGTGCCCGCTCCGCTCACCCTGGGGCCTCCGCACGGATTCAGCGGGGGCCTTCGTCGTGTCCCGCCCCAACTCGAGGTGAGGAGCCACCATCAGCGAACAGCGCATCAACGGTCAGATCAGGGTCCCCAAGGTCCTCCTGGTCGGACCTGCCGGCGAACAGGTCGGCGAGGTTCGGGTCGAGGACGCCCTGCGTCTTGCCCAGGAAGCCGATCTCGACCTGGTCGAGGTTGCCCCCGGAGCGAACCCCCCGGTCGCCCGGCTCATGGACTACGGCAAGTACAAGTACGAGGCCAACCTGAAGGCCCGTGAAGCGCGCAAGAACCAGGCGAACACGGTCCAGAAGGAGATCCGCATGGGTCTCAAGATCGACAAGCACGATTACGAGACCAAGCGCCGCAACGTTGAGAAGTTCCTGTCCGGTGGCGACAAGGTCAAGGTCCAGCTGCGTTTCCGCGGCCGCGAGCAGTCGCGTCCCGAGATGGGGGTGCGCCTGCTGGAGCGCCTGGCGGAGGACGTCAGCGAGTACGGGTTCGTCGAGTCGCGTCCGCGACAGGACGGCCGCAACATGGTGATGGTCTTCGGGCCTCACAAGAAGAAGGCCCAGGCCATGGCCGAGGCCCGCAAGCGCAGGAGCGACGCCGAGAAGGCCGCCGCCAAGGCGAAGGACGAGAAGTCCCAGCCGGCGAACGGATCCGACGACGCGTCCTGAGAACGGAACGAGGAGAACAGGCACATGCCGAAGAACAAGACCCACTCGGGCACCAAGAAGCGGGTCCGCGTGACCGGTTCGGGCAAGCTCATGCGTGAGCGGGCGAACGCCCGCCACCTGCTGGAGCATAAGTCCTCCACCCGCAAGCGCCGCCTGGGCAACGACACCGAGGTTGCCAAGGCCGATGTCAAGCGCATGAAGAAGCTGCTGGGCCGCTGAGCGCCCCGCGCAGGCCAGCGCCTGCGCCCTGAACATTTCGATCGAAGGAGTATCACGTGGCACGCGTGAAGCGGGCGGTCAACGCCCATAAGAAGCGTCGGGAGATCCTCGAGCAGGCCAGCGGCTACCGCGGTCAGCGCTCGCGCCTGTACCGCAAGGCGAAGGAGCAGGTGCTGCACTCGCAGACCTACAACTTCCGCGACCGCAAGAAGCGCAAGGGTGACTTCCGTCAGCTGTGGATCCAGCGCATCAACGCTGCGGCCCGCGCCAACGGAATGACCTACAGCCGCTTCATCCAGGGCCTGGGCCTGGCTGGTGTCGAGGTGGACCGTCGCATGCTCGCCGAGCTCGCCGTGAACGACGCCGCGACCTTTGCCGCCCTGGTCGAGGTCGCCAAGGACGCCCTCCCCAAGGACGTCAACGCACCCGCGGCCTGACACGCGCATCGCAGCACGACCGCGATGACCGAGCGCCCGGATCAGCCCGTCCCCACCTCGCCCCGCTCCGAGCGGGTGCGGCGTGCGGCGGCGCTGACCGGGCGCTCGGCGCGTCGCAAGCAGGGACGCTTCCGCGTCGAGGGGCCGCAGGCCGTGCGCTCCCTGCTGCAGCACCGCCCTGAGCTGGCGCGCGAAGTGTTCACCACCGAGCGCGGCGCCGACGAGCACCCCGAGCTCGGGGACCTCGCGCGCACGGCCGGGGTGCCGCTGCGTGTGATCGACGAACCGGTGCTGCGCGCTATGGTGCGCGAGAACCCCGGCGGGGCCGACGGGGCCGCAGCCCCCGGAGCTCTGGTCTCCCCGCAGGGCGTGGTGGCGATCGCGGACTTGCCCGGCGCCGACCCCACCGCCGCGATCCAGGCGCTCGACACGCTGCCCGCTGCGGACCCCGTGACCGTGGTCGTGCTGCATGAGGTGCGCGACCCCGGGAACGTCGGCACCCTCCTCCGCACCGCCGATGCGGCTGGCGCGGACCTGGTGCTGCTGACCCGCACGAGCGCCGACCCGTACTCCCCGAAGGCCGTCCGCGCCTCCGTCGGCTCCCTGTTCCACCTTCCGGTCCTCACCGAAGCAGCGATGGGCGAGGTCCTGCAGGCGCTGGCCGAACACGCCATCACCGCAGCTGCCACCAGCGGGCATGCCGCAGCTGATGTGTTCGCTGCGGAGCTTCCGGCTCGCATCGCCTGGATCTTCGGGAACGAAGCGCACGGCCTGGATGAGCAGACCCTTGACGCCGCGCCGCTCGCCGTGCGGATTCCGTTGGCCGGGCACGCCGAATCCCTCAACGTGCACACCGCCGCGACCGTGTGCCTGTTCGAGACGCTCCGCCGCCGACGGGAGGGCGCATGAGCATGAGCGCTCCGCGCACCCGGCCCGCCGCCCCGCAGCAGGCTTCCCCTCGCCGGGTCGGCCACACGGCGGAGAGCGCGATCCTCGCGGTGCTCGTACTGCTGACCCTCGCGGCGGCGTTCGCGGGCATGACGGCGACCGGCGCGCTGCGACCCGCCGCCCTCGTGCCCGCCTCACCCCTGGTCACCTGGGGTTTGCCCGCCGTACGGGTGCTCCACCACCTGGGCGTGCTGCTGGCCATCGGCGCCGGAGGCACCGCGGTGCTGCTCCTGCCCGGCCCGGGCCGCCGCGACGTGCACACCCTGCATCCGCCGCGCCGTCGCGCCGTGCGTCTGGCCGGATACGGGGCGCTGCTGTGGACCATCGCGGCACTCGCCCTCATCCCGCTGGGCGGTCTCGAGGCTGCGGGCGCCGGAAGCGACCTGAACGTCTGGCAGGTGGCACTCAGCACGGAGCTGGGCCGCATCCAGCTGAGCATCGCGATCCTCGCTGGCTGTGCCACCCTGCTCTTGCTGTTCGCCCGCGGCACGGTCATGGCCTGCTGGGGTCTTGCGTTCGCGGGCCTCGGTGTGGGGGCGCTGGGGCTTGCCGGGCATGCCGGCGCGAGCCTGGACCACATCAACGCCGTGAACGCCATGATGCTGCACCTGGTGGCGGTCGCCGTCTGGGCCGGTGGCCTGCTCGCCATCGCGTTGCTCGCACCGGGCCTCACGGAGCAGGACCTCGCCACCACGATCCGCCGCTTCTCCCCGTGGGCGCTCGCTGCGGTGGTGACGATCGCGTTCAGCGGGCTGCTGTCGGCCTCGATCCGCCTGGCCGGCTGGGGGGATCTGCTGACCACCGGTTACGGGCAGGTGGTGCTGCTGAAGACCGTCGGGCTGCTGGGGCTGGCCGTGCTCGGTGCGGCGCAGCGCGCACGCCTGGGGGAGCGCGTGCGCTTCCGCCACCTCGCGCTCACCGAGGGGGTGGTGATGGCGCTCGTGATCGGGGCATCGATCGCCCTGGGCCGCTCCGCCCCGCCGGTGCCGCAGGAGATCCCCGCCGTCGGAGATCTCACGGTCCTCTCGCTCGTGGGGTATCTGCCGCCGGAGCAGGAATTCTCCCCGCTGGCCCTGCTGACTGTGTGGCATGCGGACTGGGGTTCGATCGCGATCGGTGTGGCGATGGCCGGGTTCTACCTCGCGGGTGTGGCGCGGCTGCGTCGGCGTGGGGACGACTGGCCGTGGGTGCGCACCATCTGCTTTCTGGCTGGTTGCTTCGCTTTCATCTGGGTCCTGAGCGGCGGGGCCGCCGCGTGGGGGAAGTTCCGCTTCGACGCGCACATGGTCCAGCACATGGCGATGATGATGATCGTCCCGCCGCTGTGGGTGCTGGGCGCCCCCGTCACCCTGCTCACACGCGCGGTCGCGCCCCGCACCGACGGGTCCCGCGGCATCCGCGAGTGGGTGCTCGCCGCCCTGCATTCGGGGTATGCGCGGTTTGTGTCCTCCCCGCCGATTGCCGGGCTGCTGTTCGTCGGCTCCCTGGTCATCTTTTACTTCACTCCGTTGTTCGAGGCGGCGATGTACCACCACCTCGGGCACATCCTCATGAGCTTCCACTTCCTGGCCTCGGGGTACCTGTTCGCGTGGGTGCTGATCGGCATCGACCCCTCCACGAAGCCCATCAACCCGGTGCTGAAGCTCATCACCCTGCTGGTCACCCTCGCGTTCCACGCCTTCTTCGGGGTGGCACTGACCAGTGCGACGTGGATCATCGCGCAGGACTGGTATCAGGACCTGGGCATGTACTCCCTGGAGCGGCTGGAGCTGATCCAGGTGCGCGGCGGCTCGATCATGTGGGCGATCTCCGAAGTGCCCACCGTCGGCTACGCGCTCATCGTCGCCGTGTGGTGGATGCGCAGCGAGGACCGTCGGGCGCGGCAGTGGGACCGCAAGGCCGACCGCGACGGGGGCGCGGAGCTCGAGGCCTATAACCGCTACCTCGCCGGGCTCGACAAGCCGGAGAACTGAGCGGGGGCGGGCCCGTGCTCGACATGCCGTCCCCGCCTGCCGAGTGCACTGATCTGTGGCGATATGGAGACGTATCGGTGTTCTCGGCGGCGTGGTGGTGGCGTGTCGTCAGCGCCGACCGCTCGCGCGGCATCGTCACCTCGCTCATCGCCGAGCATGACGGCGACCGCGCCGCCGCGTTCGCCGCCGAGCATCCGGCCTGGGGCGGCCAGGCCCCGGTCTCGCTGCGCTGGATTCTCACGCACATGATCGGGGAGTACGCCCGCCATCACGGCCACGGGGACCTTCTGCGCGAGGCGATCGATGGGCAGACGGGGGAGTAGAGACCGAGCGGTCGGGCACAATGCCCTCATGACGGCCGTTCCGACCGCCCCGCGCCAGCACGAATACCCGATGCCCCCGGGCATCACCGCGCTGCTGGCCCTGCGCGATGTGCTCATGGGGAGCAGCCTCGCCGCGTTCATCGTCTTATTCCTGGTACTTGCCATCATGCTGCCGGTGGAGACCGGTGTCTTCGACGGCGCGGAGTGGCTCGACATCGACGCTGTGGATCGGCGGTCGCGCGCCGCGATGGTCAGCCCGCTCGTCGTGGGTTTCGGCGGCCTGTCGGTGATGTTCGTGGTGCGCGCCTTGCACGGCAGGTTCGAACGGAAGCACCTCCTGCGGATCTTCGCCGAGGCCGCGCAGCCCGAGCTGCTGGTCCCGATCCGGCGCCAGCGGGCCAGTCTCAGCCGGGAATCCTCCACCGGGCTGGCGGTGCTCGGCTTCTTCGGTGTGGTGGTGGGCCCGATCGTCGCGATCAGCGTGTTCGCCGGCAGCGTGAGGGACTTCTGGTATCCGCTGCCGATCGGCGTGCTGATGACTGTGGTGGGCGTGCTCTTCCTGCGCAGCCAGTTGAACGCCGCGCCACTCTCCCACCAGATGCAGCATGACCTGGACCGAGCATGGGGAAAGCAGGCGGTAGAGAACCTGCGCCGGCTCGCCGAGGAGCAGGAGCTCGAGCTTCCTTCCGTCGATGATGAGTATCCGCGCGGCCGACGGGTCTGGCGGGCCGTGGGCTCGGTGGGGATGGCCGCCGGGAGCTTCCTGCTCGGGGCGTGGGGAATTGGTGCGACCATCATCGCGCCGATCGTTCAGCCCTGTCAGGACTGCGATCCGCTGGACTTCAGCGGGGACCTCGAGAATCTGGGCATGATGCTGGGCCTCATCCTCACACTGCTCGGTATCGCGGCGGTTCTCGGCGCGGTCCTCACGCTGGTGGGCGGGGTCGGCATCGCGATGGCCACCTGGCAGGAGGAGCGCACCCTGCGGCGGATCATCGCGCAAGGCCGCGAGGGCCAGGTGCGCCCGTCCGCCCAGGAGCTGGAGGTGCATGCGGGGGACCGGCCGATGCTGCTGCAGACCGGTCAGGTGGTGCTGGGCCTCGGCGTGCTCATCAGCACCCTGGGGTTCGCGGTGCGTTTTGACACGGTGGAGATGGCGCTGGTGGAAGAGCCCCCGCTGTGGTGGTTGAACACCCTGCTGGTGGGCATCGTCATCATGCTGGCAGGCGCAGCGGTGATCGCCGTGGCACGTTTCGTCTTCGCCGTGCGGGCGAACACGATCCGTCACGCCTGGCCGCTGCCGGAGCCCGATGACGACGACGAGGACGACGGAGGCCACGGGGCCTGAGCCTCACGCTGAGCCCCCGGGGCCAGGAAAAGCAGCGGCTTCGAGAACGCCGCGGCCGCGAGGATGCGGTCACGAGTAGGCGGCGGTCACGAGAAGGCCGCGCTCGCGAGACCGCGGCGGTCGCGCGGCCGGGCCCCGAACCAGCCCGGCCCCGCGCCTCTCAGAGCCAGTCGCCGCGCGCGGACTCCTGCTCGGCGCCGATGGTGGTGTCCGGGCCGTGCCCGGTGTGCACCACCGTGTCCGCGGGCAGCTGGAACAGCCGCTCGCGGATCGACTCCTCGATCGTCTCGCGGGAGGAGAAGGAACGGCCGGTCGCACCGGGCCCGCCCTGGAACAGGGTGTCGCCGGTGAACACCGCACCGAGCTCCTCGCTGTAGTAGCAGGTGGAGCCGGGGGAGTGGCCGGGGGTGTGCATGGCCTCGAGGTTCACCCCGGCGATGGTGAACATGTCGCCATCGGCCACATCGTCATCCCAGGGCAGATCCCCGTGGGTGAGCTGCCAGACCTCACGGTCCGCGGGGTTCAGCAGGATCGGGGCCTCGAGCGCCTCGGACAGCTCAGGGGCGAAGCGCACATGGTCATCGTGGGCGTGGGTGAGCAGGATGCCCACGCATTCGCGGTCGCCGACGAGCTCTTCGACGGCCTCGACGCTGTGCGGGGCGTCGAACACGATGCACTGCTCATCGTCGCCGAGCACCCACACGTTGTTGTCGACCTCGAAGGTCTCGCCGTCCAGGGTGAAGGTGCCGGAGGTGGTGGTGTGGTCCAGTCGTGCGGTCATGGAGCTCTCCTCAGAAGTCATGGTGCTGGTGTGGTGCTGGCGTGGGGTGGGCCAGTGCGCTCAGGCGCCGATCATCGCGACGGTGCGCAGGTTCATGCCGTCATGCAGACCATTCAGGGCCGCATCCACGCCCTCGAGGTCGGTGCGGCCGGTGACGAAGCGGTCCAGCGGCAGGCGCCCCTGCTCGAACAGGTCGATCAGGTACGGGAAATCCCGTTCCGGCAGGCAGTCGCCGTACCAGGAGGACTTCAGCGCCCCGCCTCGGCCGAAGACGTCCAACAGCGGCAGGGTCACCTCCACGCCGGGGCGCGGAACGCCCACGAGCACAACGCGGCCGGCGAGGTCACGGGCGTAGAACGCAGTCTCGTAGGTCTGCGGGATGCCGACGGCGTCGACCACCACATCGGCCCCGAAACCGCCCGTGAGCTCGCGGACCTTCTCCGCGATCTGCTCGGGGGAGAGGTCCTTGGTGGACAGGGTGTGGGTGGCGCCGAGCTCCTTTGCGGCAGCGAGCTTCTTCTCGTCCAGATCCAGGCCGATGATCGTCGTGGCCCCGGCCATGCGGGCGCCGGCGATCGCGGCGCAGCCCACACCGCCCAGGCCGATCACGGCGATCGATTCGCCGCGCTGGATCTGCCCGGTGTTCACGGCGGCGCCGATCCCGGCCATCACCCCGCAGCCCAGCAGCCCGGCGACCTCCGCCGGGGCGTTCTTCGAGACCTTCGTGCACTGGCCCTCGTGGACCAGGGTCTTCTCGGCGAAGGAGCCGATGCCCAGCGCCGCCGTGAGCTCGGTGCCGTCGGTGAGGGTCATGGGCTTCGACGCGTTGTGGGTGTCGAAGCAGTACTGCGCGACGCCCTTGCGGCAGGCGCGGCACTGCCCGCATACGGCTCGCCAGTTCAGGATCACGTAGTCGCCCACTGTCACGTGGGTGACGTCCTCGCCGACCTGGGAGACGTAGCCGGCAGATTCGTGGCCTAGCAGGAAGGGGAAGTCGTCGGTGATGCCGCCGTCGCGGTAGGCGAGGTCGGTGTGGCACACGCCGGTGGCGGCGATGTCCACCACGACGTCGTTCGGGCCCGGATCGGGGATGACCACATCCACGAGCTCGGCGGGCTGGTTCGCGGCGCGGGCGATGACGCCCTTGACGGTCTGAGACATCGGGGGTCCTCTCGTCGAGAGCAGGGGTTTCCCGTCAGCCTATCGGGCCGATACCGCTCGTGATCGGTTCCGGGTCGACCACAGCGGGGACACCTCGGCGCACCGGGGCCCGGCCCCCTAGAATGGTCAGGTCCTGTGCGGTCCGCCCTGCCTCTGGCGCGGGCCGCTCCTGTCGCCGGACGAAAGAGACTCCGTGTCCCAGACACCTCCTGCCCCTGACGCCGGACTGCCCACGGCCGTCACCGAGCCCGTCGTCACCGCCGCCGTGACCGCTGCCCTCGAGGCGATCGCCGCCGCGTCCTCCACCGCGGAGCTGAAGCAGGTGCGCATCTCCCACCTGGGCGATGACGCGCCGATCACCGTGGCTGGCCGCTCCATGCGCGAGGTCCCCAAGGAGCACAAGGCCGCCACCGGCAAGCTCGTCGGCGAGTCCAAGGGGCGGATCTCCAAGGCGCTTGCCGCCCGACAGGAGGAGCTCACCGCCGCCGAGCAGGAGCAGGCGCTCGCCACCGAGACGGTGGATGTCACGCTGCCCACGGATCGTCGTCCGCGCGGCGCCCTGCACCCGCTGACCACCCTCACCGACCGGATCGAGGACTTCTTCATCGGGATCGGCTGGGAGATCGCCGAGGGCCCGGAGATCGAGTCCTCTTGGATGAACTTCGATGCTCTGAACGCGGACCCCGAGCATCCCTCGCGCTCCTTGCAGGACACCCTGTACCTCGCGCCGGAGGACTCCGGGATGCTGCTGCGCACCCAGACCTCCCCGGTGCAGATCCGCGCCATGCTCGAGCGCGGCGCTCCGCTGTACGTCGCCTGCCCCGGCACCGTCTACCGGGCCGATGAGATCGACGCGACCCACTCGCCGATGTTCCACCAGGTGGAGGGCCTCGCGATCGACGAGAACCTCACGATGGCGAACCTCGTCGGCACCCTCGACGCCTTCGCCGCGCACCTGTTCGGCGGCAGCCCCGTCACGCGCCTGCGCCCCAACCACTTCCCCTTCACCGAACCCAGCGCCGAAATGGACTTCCGCTGCTTCAGCTGCGAGGCACGCCTGGGCACCGACCACGACCCCGCCCCGGACTGCCGCGTCTGCGGCGGCACCGGCTGGATCGAGATGGGCGGCTGCGGCATGGTCCACCCCGACGTGCTGCGCGCCGCCGGCGTGGACCCCGAGCGCTACCAGGGATTCGCCTTCGGCCTCGGGATCGAGCGGCTGCTCATGCTCCGCAACGGAGTGGCCGATATGAGGGACATGATCGAGGGGGACGTCCGCTTCTCCCAGCACTACGGGACGGAGATCTGAGATGCCGCGCATTCCCCTGACCTGGCTTTCTGAGCACACCACCCTGCCTGTCGGCGCGAGCGCCGAGCAGGTCGCCACCGACCTGTCCCGCGTGGGCCTCGAGGAAGAAGCGATCTTCGGCGCCCAGGTGACCGGGCCGCTCGTCGTCGGCCGTGTCCTCGACCTCGTCAAGGAACCGCAGAAGAACGGCAAGACCATCAACTGGTGCCGCGTGGACGTCGGCCCCGAGCACAACGAGGACCTCGACAACCCCAAGGACCCCCAGCCCGGCGAGGAACGCCCCTCCCGCGGCATCATCTGCGGTGCCCACAACTTCGAGCCCGGGGACCTCGTGATCGTCTCGCTGCCCGGAACCGTGCTGCCCGGCCCGTTCCCCATCGCCGCCCGCAAGACCTATGGACATTTGTCCGACGGCATGATCTGCTCCGGGGAGGAACTGGGCCTGGGCCCGGACCCCGACGGTGTGGACGGCATCATCGTGCTGGGCCGCGGCCACGGCGCGGGGCTGACCGGTGAGCCCGGCGACGACGCGGTCTCCCTGCTGGGACTCGGCGATGAGGTCGTCGAGATCAACGTGACGCCCGATCGCGGCTACTGCTTCGCGATGCGCGGCGTGGCCCGCGAGTACGCACACGCCACCGGCGCGGACTTCACCGACCCCGCCACCACCGTCAAGATCCCCGAGCTGACCGGCGCCGGGATCCCCGTGCAGCTGCGCGATGAGTCCCCGCTGCACGGCACGGATGGCTGCACGCGGTTCGTTGCGCTCGAGGTGCGCGGGGTGGATCCCACCGCCCGCACGCCCCGCTGGATGGCTCGCCGCCTCACCCAGGCCGGGATGCGCCCCATCTCCCTGATCGTGGACGTCACCAACTATGTGATGCTCGACCTTGGGCAGCCGCTGCACGCCTACGACGGCGAGAAGCTCGTCGGCCCGATCGTGGTGCGCCGCGCCCGAGCGGGGGAGAAGCTCACCACCCTCGATGACGTGACCCGCACCCTCGATCCCGAGGACCTGCTGATCACCGATTGCGCCGGGCCCGACGGGGACCGCGTGCTGGGGCTCGCGGGCGTCATGGGCGGCGCGGACACCGAAGTCACCGAGACCACGAAGAACGTCATCCTCGAGGCCGCGACCTTCGACCCGGTGAGCATCGCCCGCACCGCGCGGCGCCACCGCCTGCCCTCCGAGGCGTCCAA
This sequence comes from Brachybacterium sp. Marseille-Q7125, assembly GCF_023062615.1. Classification (NCBI taxonomy): domain Bacteria; kingdom Bacillati; phylum Actinomycetota; class Actinomycetes; order Micrococcales; family Dermabacteraceae; genus Brachybacterium; species Brachybacterium sp. Marseille-Q7125. The sequence goes on from NZ_JALLAL010000001.1 coordinate 137,702, forward strand.
GCGCTTCGAACGCGGCGTGGACCCGCAGATCCCGCTGATCGCCGCGCTGCGTGCCGCCGAGCTGCTGGCCGAGTACGGCGGCGGCACCCTGGACCTGCGCCACACCGACGAGGGCACAGTCACCGAGCCCGCTGCGATCACCGCGCGGATCGATGATGCCCAGCGCATCGTCGGCATCGACTACACCCCCGAGCAGGTCACCGGCAGTCTTGAGCAGATCGGCTGCATAGTCGAGCCCGGCGCGGACGGGACGCTCACCGTCACTCCGCCGAGCTGGCGGCCGGACCTCACGATCCCCGAGGACCTCGTGGAGGAAGTGGCGCGCCTGGTGGGCTACGAGCAGATCCCCTCGCAGCTGCCCACCGCCCCCGGGGGCCGCGGACTCACTCGTGCCCAGCAGGGCCGCCGCCATGCCGCCCGCGCCCTCGCCGAGGCTGGACTGACGGAAGTGGCGTCGTACCCGTTCATCCCAGAGTCGGTCTTCGATGTGCTGGGTTACGAGGCCGATGACGAGCGCCGCCACGCCGTGCGCCTGCTGAACCCGCTGGCCGATGATGAGCCGCTGCTGCGCACCGAGCTGCTGCAGACCCTGCTGCCGGTGGCTCGCCGCAACCTGGGCCGCGGCGAGGAGTCCGTGGCGATCTTCCAGCGCGGCAGCACCTCGCGCGCGAGCGAGCAGAATGCCCCGGTGCCGGCCCCTGCGGCCCGGCCCAGCGACGCGGAGCTTGAGGCGATCTTTGCGGCCCTGCCGCAGCAGACCGGGGCGATCGCCGCCCTCATCGGCGGAGCCTCGGGACCGGACTCCTGGCAGGGCGCCCCGGAGGCGTGGGGCTGGGCCGATGCGCTGGACCTCGCCCGACGCATTGCGGCCGCCGTCGGCGCCGATCTCGAGGTTCGCCAGAGCCAGCACGCTCCCTTCCACCCCGGTCGCGTCGGGCAGCTGCGTGTGACCGGCGCCGAGGGGGAGTCCCGCGTCGTGGGTCATGCCGGGGAGCTGCATCCTGCCGTGATCCAGCACTATGGCCTGCCCGCTCGCAGCGCCGCCCTCGAGCTGGACCTCGAGGCCGTGATCGCTGCCGCCCCCGCGGTGGTGCGCGCCGAGCCGGTCCCCACCTACCCCGCGGCCAAGGAGGACTTCGCCTTCGTGGTCGATGAGTCCGTGCCCGCAAGCGCCGTGGAGGCCGCGATCGTGGTGGGTATCGGAGACCTGGCCGAGAAGGTGCACCTGTTCGACGTCTTCACCGGCGAGCAGATCGGCGAGGGCAAGAAGTCGCTCGCATTCTCGGTGCGGCTGCGCTCCACCGAGGGCACGCTGGATGCGAAGAAGATCGGGGCTGCGCGGGAGCGCTGCATCACCGCGGTGGCGGACGCCGTCGGCGGGGTGCTGCGCGCATGACCAGCATCTCTGCTCAGCCGCGGTCGGCGCTGGTGAGCCACCGACCCGGCCACGGCTGAGTCGATGCCCTGCGGAAGCACGCCCACCGGCCTTCACGACGCCCGCTATGTGGGCCTCAGCCTCGACGTGGGCCGCAAAGCCTTCCATCCCGGCGCCGTCATCGGTCTGATCCGGCGCATGGCGGAGCTGGGCTTCACGGCGCTGCATCTGCATCTCACCGAGACCCACCGGGTGGGGGTGCAGCTGCCGGGCTTCGAGCACCTCGCCGCCCCGGACGCCTGGGATGCGGAGGATGCGGCACAGATCGTGCGCGCGGCCGATGCGGCCGGAATCGCCCTCATTCCCGAGATCGACCTGCCCTCCCATGCGGGAGCGCTGCTGGCCGGACGTGAGCACCTGCACCTCAGGGACCGCACCGGCGCTGTGCACCCGGACCGGCTGGACATCTCCCACCCCGAAGCACTCGAGCTCGCCCTTGCCCTCACGGAATCCGCAGCCCGGATGTTTCCCGGCGAGGCGATCCACCTGGGCGGGGATGAGTTCTTCGCGGCCCCGTGGGAGGACGAAGAGGCCCAGCGCGCCGACCGCTTCCCTTCTCTCGTCGAGCACGCTCGCGCCGTCGCCGGCCCGGAGTCCACGGCGCTGGACTCCTACGCCCTGTTCATGAACGCGCTCGCCGAGCGGGCGCTGGAGCGTGGACAGATCCCGCTGCTGTGGAACGACCACATCGTCCCCGCGCGGGAACACCCCCAGGTGCCGATCACCCGCGAGGCGGTGGTGGATGTGTGGATCCGCTGGCGGGAGTGGACCCCGTCGGTCACCGATTACCTGGACTCCGGGCACCGGGTCATCAACTCCCACGGGGACCAGCTGTACTTCGTGCTCTCCGCCGATGGGGTCCCCGAGCCGCACGGCCGACGCCGCTTCGGTCTGCTCGCGGACACCTTCCACCCCCGCCGCTTCATGGGCCTCGCCGCCCAGGATGTTCACGTGGAGATCCCGCCGGTGCCGGTGGGGGAGGCGGACCCGGTGCTCGGAGCCTCGCTGTCCGTGTGGTGCGATGCACCGGAGGTGCTCGGCGAGCGGGAGACCTTTGCGCTGCTGGACACGTGGCTGGTGCCGTTCGCGCGGATCATGCACCGCGTGCGGCCGGCCCGCGGACAGGCCTCTGGAACGTGACAGGATGGAGGTCCGACCTCTCAGCCCGCCTCGAGGAGGACCCGTGGTCACGAGCCCGCGACACCGCACCGGCCTGCAGATGGCCTACTTCCGCACCTGGCACGACGAGGCCTGCGATCCGGCGAAGCCCAACCGCTTCGGTGATATCCCGGCCGACGTCGATGTCGCATTCGTCTTCCCGGACTTCACCCCGCCCCAGAACCGCTTCTGGTCGGTGCTGCGCGAGGAGTACGTCCCCGAGCTGCATGAGCGCGGCACCGCCGTGGTGCGCACCTGTGACATCGGCCTCCTGCTGGACGAGGATTTCCCGGACACCGACGCCGGGCACCGTGCGCTCGCGCAGAAGCTCATCGAGGAGCTTGTCCTCGAGCACGGCCTGGATGGCCTGGACGTGGACATGGAGCGGCGGCTCGAGCCGGTGCAGGCCGCACGGGCCGCGGGCGTGTTCCACGCTCTTTCCGAGCAGCTGGGTCCTCGTTCCGGCACCGAGCAGCTGCTGATCTACGACACGAACCTCGGCGGTGATGAGCAGGTGTTCCGCGAGACCGCCAGTGCGTTCGACTATGTGCTCGTCCAGTCCTACGGCCGGGGCGTGGACACGCTCCAGGGCACCTGGGAGAGTTTCGCCGGACAGATCGACCCGGCTCAGTACCTGATCGGTTTCTCCTTCTACGAGGAGTTCGACCTCAACCGCTGGGACGACACCTCTGAGCCGTTCGAGAGCTCCCGCGCGGCGGCCTTCACTGACTGGCAGATGGACGGCGCCACGAAGGGTGGAGTGTTCTCCTACGCGATAGACCGTGACGGCGTCGCCTTCCTCGATGACGAGATCACCCGCACCGACTACACGTGGACCCGTCGGATCGGCGAGCGGCTGCGGGCGGCCGATGCGCGCTGAACCACGCTGAGCGGAGCTGCGCGCCGCAGCCGGTGCCGACATCCGGAGAGTTCCGCCCCGTGCAGCGGCCTGACTCGCAGGACCGGTGCCGGAATAGCGGACGGGCCGTTCCCTCCGCGAGGAGGGAACGGCCCGTTGGCGTGTGCTCAAGGATCAGGCGGGCTTGATCGCCATGAGCAGGTTGGTGAGATTACCCATGCCGCCCACACGCGGGAAGTAGTCCACATCCGCCGGATCCGGGAAGCCGGTCCAGTTGATGGTGGAGTACATGACGCCGGTGCCGCCGCCCTGGACCGGCGCGTGCGGCGCCTGCTCCAGGAAGGCCTGCTGCACACCCTGGACGCCTTCGGCGATCTGATCCTGCGTCTCCGGGGTGTTCAGCGTCGAGACGAGGATCTGCATCTTCGTCTCCGCCTCCTCGCCCCATTCCCAGCGGCCCCAGTTGCCGTTGTTGGTCTCTTCCTCGATCGGCTTGACCGGCTGGTCGTACATCGTGTAGTTCGACCAGGGGGAGCCGGGGTAGCCGAGGCCCGAGGCGACGATGTCAAACTCGCCGGTGGCCAGGATCGTGTCCATGACGTCCTTGGGCTTGGGGTCGAAGGTGACCTTGACGCCAAGGTGCTCCTCCCAGTTGGAGACCACGATCGGCATGGTCACCATGAAGGTCGCGTTGTCGTTCTGGATGTTCAGCAGCAGCTTGTGCTCCTTGCCGTCCTTCTCCAGGTTGCCCTGATCGTTGACGGTCCAGCCGGACTCCTCCAGCGCCGCCTTCGCGCCCTCGGCGTCCAGCTCCATGGGGGAGTTGAACTCAGGCTGCTGCAGGGACTCGTTGAGGATGGGGTCCACACCTGCGGCGTTGGGCAGGGTGTAGCCGATACCGGAGGCCTCCATCACCTTGGTGTAGTCAATCGCCGCACGGAACGCCTTGCGGACGTTCACATCGGCCATGGGGGACTCCGGACGCGCGGTCATGAAGATGATGCCCTGGGAGGCACCGTCTGCGATGAAGGAGTAGTGGTTGGTCTCCGCCTGGTCGGCGAACCCATTGACCACGCCGGGGGCGCCGCCCTCAGCGAAGTCGACGTTGCCCTTGGTGATCTCGGTCTCGATGTTGCCGGCCTGGCCGGAGGGAACGAACTGCACCTCGCCCACCTGGGAGGTGCCGCCCCAGTAGTCATCGCGCATGGTGTAGGTGACCAGCTGGGTGTCAAAGGATGCCAGGGTCGCCGGTCCGGTGCCGACGGGGTTGTCCATGATGTCCTGCGGGAATTCGAGCTTGTCGCCGTCCTGGTACACGTGCGCGGGCACGATCGGGTAGTACAGCGCGAGGTTCACCTCCTGCTGACGCTGATCGCTGTTGTACTTGACGATCACGGTGTGCTCGTCCGGCGTCTCGATCGGGTCCGAGAGCCACACGAACTCGTCCTCGGCAGGCTTCGGGTTGGGCTTGCCGTAGATGGAGCCCAGCGTGAACAGGACATCCTTCGAGGTGAACGGCTCGCCGTCGGACCAGGTCACGCCCTTGCGCAGGTGGTAGGTGACCTCCTTGCCGTCCTCGGAGTGTTCGGCGGACTCGGCGAGCATGGGCAGCAGCTGGCCACCGTCCTTGGAGGACAGACGAAACAGCGGCTCGTACACGAGGTCCAGGCCCGGCGCGGTGTCGCCGCCGCCGTAGCGATTGAAGTTCTTGGCGAACTGGTTGGTGGCGGTCACGCCGGTGCCGATGACGAACAGGCCGCCGCCCTCGCCGCCGCCGTTGTCGCTGCCTCCGGAGCCGCCCTTGCCGCCGGAGCAGGCGACTGCAGCCGTGCTGACCGCGCCGATGCCCAGGGCTCCGAGCACGCCGCGGCGGGAGATGTTGCTAGAGATCATCCTCGATCATTCCTTTGTGGGGTGAGCCGCGGGAGCGGCAGGGGTGGGTGGGGTGAAATCGGGTCGGTCGCCGGCCAGGACGCACAGCACTTCGCGCCCGTCCGGGCCGGTGTAACGGGGGATGGGGGCGCCGGTGCATTCCGGACGGGCCAGGGGACAGCGGTTGGCGAAACGGCAGCCGATCACCTCCACGGAGTTGTCCACTGGTGCCGCAGAGGATGTGGCCAGTGCCGCCGAATGCCCTGACCCCTTGTAATGGGCGGGGTCCGGAGCGGCATCCAGCAGCAGCTGGGTGTAGGGATGCACGGGATCAGAGACGATCGCTTCGGTGGGGCCAGCCTCGATGATCTTCCCGCCGTACATGACGTTGATGCGATCTGAGAGGTACCGGGCAGAAGCGATGTCATGGGTGATGTACAGGACCGCCAGACCCCGTTCATCGCGCAGGTCCGCCAGCAGGTTCAACACCTCCAGGCGGATCGAGGCATCCAGCATCGAGGTGGGCTCATCGGCCAGCAGAACCTTGGGGTCCACCGCGAGGGACTTCGCGATCGCCACGCGCTGGCGCTGACCGCCAGAAAGATCCGTCGGGTAACGGTCGATGTACCGCGAAGCCGGCGTGAGGTTCACCTTCTCCAGCAGCTCAGCGACCTTCTGCGCCACCTTCTTGCGGCCGGAGGCGATCTTGTGGATCCGCACCGGGCGTTCCACGATGTGCCGGATCTTCTTCAGGCTGTTCAGCGAGGCGAAGGGATCCTGGAAGATCAGCTGCACGTCCCGGAAGTAGCGTCGCTCATCCTTCGCGGCTTTCTCGAGCGGCACCCCGGAGACCTCCACCTCACCGGAGGTGGGGCTGTACAGCAGAGAGAACACGCGCGCCAAAGTGGTCTTGCCGGAGCCAGACTCGCCCACGAGTGCGGCGATCTCGCCTTCATGGAGGGTGAAGTCCACTTCGTCCAGGGCGCGCACGGTCCGCTTGCCGTTCGGGGTGTCCACGCGGAAATGGACGGAGAGCCGACGAGTGGTGAACACGCTGTTGCGCTCGGCGGCCACCTCGGCGGCACCCGCAGCGGTGTGGCTGACGCTCATCGGTTCTCCTCCGCGGTGGTCTCGGTGACAGGGCTGCCCGGGGCGGGGATCTCCCCAGCGCGGTGACAGGCCACGAAGCCGTGGTCGTTCGGAACCAGCGGCGGGCGCTCCTCACGGCAGCGATCGATTGCGAGCGGGCAGCGCGGGTGGAAGGCGCAGCCACTGGGCAGATCCAGCAGGTCCGGCGGGGTGCCGGGGATGCCTTCGAGGCGGGTGACCGGCTCGGACAGCGGGGGGAAGGATGCGCGCAGGCCGCGCGTGTAGGGGTGTTCAGGATTGGCGAACAGGTGCTCCGGCATGCCGATCTCGACGATTCGTCCGGCGTACATGATCGCGATGCGGTCAGAGATCTCCAGCAGCAGCGACAAATCGTGGGTGACGAACACGATCGCAAAGCCCAAGGTGGCCTGCAGCTGCAGGATTTGGGTGAGGATCTGGCGCTGCATGACGACGTCCACCGCGGTGGTGGGCTCGTCCATGAACACGACTTCCGGATTGGAGGCCAGCGACAGGGCGATCAGAGCCCGCTGCTGCATACCCCCGGAGAGCTGGTACGAGTAGGACCGCAGCCGCGAGGAGGGGATGCCCACCATCTCCAGCAGCTCACCGGCCCGCTCGCGTGCGAGCTTCTTGGTCATGGACTTGTCATGCTCCATGATCACGTCGATGAACTGGCTGTCCAGGCGCATCACCGGGTTCAGCGATGCCATCGCGGACTGCATGACGATGGACAGCGAGTTCCACCGGTAGCGGCGCAGGCCGTCGCGGTCCAGGGCGGTGAGGTCCACCGGCTCCCCGTCGGTGGGATGGAAGATCACCTGTCCGGCAGACGTGACCGCTGGGGGCCGCTGCAGGCGCGAGAGGGCGTTGAGCAGAGTGGATTTGCCGGAGGCGGATTCCCCGGCGATGCCGAGGATCTCGCCTCGCCGTAGCTGGAGGTTCACATCGCGGCAGGCCGGTACCTCACCGGCTTCGGTGACGTAGGTGACGTCCAGCTCGCGGGCCTCGAGCAGCAGTGGCGAGCGTTCTAGGCGCTCGGTGATCTGCGCGGTGGTCTCGACGACGATCTGGTTGGCGTCGACGACCTGCTCGGCCGTGACGTGCGCCGGGTCAGTGGTGGTGGGGGAGTTCACGAGGTCGCTCCGGTTCGGGCCGTCGGGGTGGATGCGGTGGCGGACTCGGACACCTGACGCGGGTTCTCCTTGAGGAACTTCCGCATGAGGGCCATGCGCTTTGAACTCAGCGTGGGGTTGGTGATCTCGTCGATCCCGAAGTTGACCATCGTGGTGGCGAAGCCCAGCAGCGCGAGGCACAGGCCAGGCGGGACGAACCACCACCACATACCGCGGAACAGGGCGTTCATGCCGAAGGCGTAGTTGATGATCAGTCCCCAGCTGGGTTCGGCGGCGCTTCCGATGCCGAGCATCGCCATGGACGCCTGCATGCCCACGCCGGCGGCGATAAGGGTCAGGAAGATGGGGGAGAGGATGCCGAACAGGTGCGGCATGACCTCCACGAACACCACGCGGAATTTCGATTCGCCGATAGTGCGCAGCGCAGCGGTGAAGTCGCGGCCGCGCAGGCTCAGCGCCTGGGCGCGGATACGGCGCGCCCCGCCGGTCCATTCGAACAGGCCGATCAGCACCGAGACCACGATCAGCGGCATCTCGCGCCAGAAGGTCGCGGCGATGATCAGAACCGGGAAGGAGGGAATGTTCTGGAAGACCAGGATCACGCCGTTGAGCAGGCGGTCCACGATGCCACCGAGGAAGCCCGCCGCAGTGCCCATCGCGATCGCGATGAGGGAAGCGATGATCGCGGAGGCGAAGCCGACGAACATCGAGTTGTAGGTGCCGTGCAGCATCCAGGTGAGCACGTCCTGGCCGGAGACGGTGGTGCCCAAGGGGTGCGACCAGGAGGGCGACGCGCCCATGGCGTCGGGGAAGATGGTGGTGGGGTTGCGGTCCAGCACATGCGTGGCAAAGGGCTTTCCGGCCACAGCCACCAGAGCGAAGAAGCCGATGATGGCCAGGCCGATGATGACCTTGGGGTTCTCGAGGAAGCGACGGGTCATCGGTCAGTTCCCCTCTCGGGTACGCGGGTCCAGCAGCACGTACACGCTGTCGGCGATGAAGTTGAAGACCAGGCTCATGACGATGACGATCAGGAGCAGAGCCTGCATGAGGGGGTAGTCGCGCACGGCGGTCGCCGCACCGATCAGGCCGCCCAGGCCGGGGTAAATGAACACCGCCTCGGCGAGCACGACTGCCATGAGCACCCCGCCCATGGACATTGCCAGGCCGGTGATGTTCGGTAGCAGTGCATTGCGTGCGGCGTAGCCATTGCGGACCCGTTCATCGGACAGCCCCTTGGCGTAGGCCAGGTGCACGTAATCCTCGTTGACCGTCGTGATCATCATGTTGCGCATGCTGAACAGCCAGCCGGTGAAGCCCACGACGATCAGGGCGAACAGCGGCAGGATGGAGTGGTAGGCGATCGACAGCAGGAAGTCGATGTTGCCGAGCTCCGCGGGGCGAATGCGCTGGTTGACCGCGCCCTGGGCGGGAAACAGGCCCTTGCTGTAGGACAGGTACCACACCAGCAGCAGGCCCAGCCAGAACGGCGGGATGGAGGAAAAGAACATCGCGAACGGCGTGATGATCGAATCCATCAGGCGACCGGGCTTCCACCCCAGACGCGCGCCGAGGTATGTGCCGATGATCCAGCCCAGCAAGGTGGAGATGAGCCCCAGGTACACCGTCCAGGGCAGTGCCTGGCTGATGAGGTCGGTGACCTCCATCGGGTAGTACATGATCGAGCGGCCCAGGTCGAGGCGCGAGAGCTGCTGGAGGTAGTTCCAGAACTGCTCCCAGATCGGCCGATCAGGGTCGCCGTACATGTTGTGGATGATGCGCATCTGGTACTCAGAAGGGCGCTGGCCCGTCTTCTCGTAGATGTCGCGGATCATCGACTGCGCAGGGTCATTGGGCATTAGGCGCGGCAGCACGAAATTCAGCACCACGGAGATGAGGAACACCACGATGTAGGTGCCCAGGCGCTTGGCCAGGAAGATCAGGTTGGGAGGGACTCGGCGGGCGCGAGGCCTCGCGGGCTGTTGTGGGACCGCATCGCCGGTCTCGGCGGCGGTGACCTGTCCTGTGCTCGTCGTCACGGGTTCTCCTGCGCTCGCACCATCGTCGGTACTTCGGGGTGGGGTCGGCGCGGCGCTCCGCGGGCGTCGTCGCCTCGGACCACTTAACCGTTGAAGCACAGAGTAGTACGCGCTAGAGGTCCGACCTATCCTCCGAGGTCTGTCTTTCTCGAATCGTTACCTCGGGATCAGCGCCTGCGGCATGGCCCCGGCAGAAACCCGACGGGGTCGGGCCCGCGCTCGCGGACCCGGCCCCGTGCATGTCAGCCCCTTAGGGGCGCTCAGCTCACTTCGACGGCGTGAAGTCGCTCACCGTATGGATCAGGTTGGTGTAACCGCCCACGCGGGGGAAGTGGTCGATGTCCTCCGCCTTCTCCAGGCCCGAATACTTCTTCGTGGTGTACATGCCGCCGGCGCCGTTGGACTGCACCGGGATGTATGGAGCATCGTCGAACACCGCCTGCTGCAGCGTTTGGCAGTGCTCGGTGATCTTCTCAACGTCATCCGCCGGGGTCTTGGTGTCGCCCTTGGCCTGCGCGGGACCGTAGACCTCCGGTGGTAGCGGGAGAACTCATCCTTCAGCATCGTCTCGTAGATCACAGTGTCCAGTCCGGTCACCGAAGGGACGGTGTACCCGATGCCGCCGGCCTGCGCCACGATCTCCATGTAGACGGCGGAACGGAGCGCCTTGCGCACCGCCCTCGGCCCAATCAACCTTGCCCTGGGTGATCTGGGACTCGATGTTCCCGGCGGTGCCGGAGGGCACGAAGTGAACCTCAGTGATGCCCTCGGGCAGCTCGCCCCAGTAGTCATCACGCAGTTCGACGACGATCAGCTGGCCGGCGAAGCTCTTGACGATGCCGGGGCCGGTGTCCACCGGCTCCTTGTCCTGGTAGTTCGTGCGGTCCTTGTCCTTGTAGATGTGCTCGGGGTAGATCGGATAGTAGAGCGACAGCGGCAGATCCTGGGTGAACTGCGGCTGGTTGTAGGTCACCACGACGGTGTGATCGTCCGGCGTCTCGATCTCCTTGGCGAGCCACGGCATGTTGCCGTCCTCGTCCTCTTCCGTACCGGGGTCGCCGTACACGAATCCGTTGGTGTACGCGACGTCCTTGGACGTGAACGGCGTGCCGTCGTTCCAGGTGACGTCGGTGCGCAGGGTGTAGGTGGCGACCTTGCCGTCCTCGGAGTACTCCACGCTCTCGCCCAGGTTCGGCACCAGCGCGGAGCCATCCTGCGAGGTGATGCGGAACAGCGTCTCCCAGAACAGGCCGTTGCACGGCGCGGAGTCACCGCCGCCGATGTCCGAGAGGTCCGATCCTCCATCGGCCTTGTCGTTGCCGCCGCACGCGGCGAGCCGGGCGGTCAGAGGCAGTCCGAATCCGCCGACGGCGAGCGCTTATCGGCGTGAGAACTGACGAGGGGTGTGGGACATGGGAACTGCTCCTTTGCAGAATCCTCGTGATCAAGGAAGGGGAATCCGGGCCTGACGTGACGGTGCGCACGCTCTGCGGACCCACATTGAGACTATGCATGATTCTGCATAGAGTTGCGCGCATGTCGCAGAGCACTCCGGCCGCCACCGCATCGGCCTCCCTCAAACCGACCGCCGCGCGCCCTCGCGTCGCGCTCGTCGGCGCCTCCGGATACGCCGGTGGGGAGAGCCTGCGCCTGCTCGCCGGCCACCCGGGCCTTGAGATCGGCGCCCTCACCGCGCACTCCACCGCCGGATCGCCGCTTCGCGAGATCCTCCCGCACCTGGACCTCGGGGAGGACAGGCCCCTGCAGGAGACCACCCTCGAGAACCTCCTCGGCCATGACGTCGTGATCCTCGCCCTGCCCCACGGGCAGTCCGGACAGATCGCCGCCCAGCTCGAGACCGCGAGCCCCGACACCCTTGTGGTGGACCTCGGCGCTGATCATCGCCTCGAGCGCGCCGCCGACTGGGAGGAGTACTACGGCAGCGCACACGCCGGCACCTGGACCTACGGCATGCCCGAGCTGCCACTCGCAGACGGCACCCGCCAGCGCGATCACCTGCGCACTGCACGGCGCATCGCCGTGCCCGGCTGCAACGCCACCGCCGTGACCCTCGCCCTCACCCCGCTGCTCGCCGCCGGGCTCGTGGACCCCGCGCAGCTGCAGGCCGTGCTGCCCGTCGGCTACACCGGTGCCGGGCGCACCCCCAAGCAGCATCTGCTGTATGCGGAGGCAGCCGGCGGCGCAAGCCCCTACGCCGTGGGCGGCACCCATCGGCACATCCCCGAGATCCTGCAGAACATCCGCCGCGCCACCGGCATCGAAGACGCCCGCCTCACCTTCACCCCGGTGCTCGTACCCATGAGCCGCGGCATCCTCGCGGTATGCAGCGCACCCGTCGGCCCCCAGGTCACCACCGCGGACCTCCTGGCCGCGCTGGCCGAAACCTACGCGGGCGAGCACTTCATCCACGTGCTGCCCGAGGGCACAATGCCCGCCACCTCCCAGGTGACCGGCGCGAACACCGCCCGCATCGGCGCCGTCGTGGACCGTCGCAGCGGGCACGCCACCGTCCTGTGCGCCATCGACAACCTCATGAAGGGCACCGCCGGTGCTGCGGTGCAGTCCATCAACCTCGCGCTCGGCCTGCCGGAGAACACCGGCTTGACCCGCACCGGGCTCGCCCCTTGACCCGCGCCGCCGCCCACGCACCAGCCCGCCCCACCCCAGCCCGGAGGCACCCATGAGCATCACCCAGCCGCGCGGATTCCGCGCCAGCGGCGTCACCGCCGGACTCAAGCCCAGCGGCAACCCCGACGTCGCCCTCGTCATCAACGACGGCCCCCTCGACGTGGCCGCGGGCGTGTTCACCACCAACCGCATCGAAGCCGCCCCCGTCACCTGGTCCCGCCAGGCCCTCACCGACGGACGCGCCCGCGCCGTGATCCTCAACTCCGGCGGCGCCAACGCCTGCACCGGCCCCGACGGCTTCGCCGATACGCACCGCACTGCCAAGCACGTCGCGCAGCTGCTGGACGTCTCCGCCCAGGACGTCCTCGTGTGCTCCACCGGGCTGATCGGCGAACGTCTCCCGATGGACAAGCTCCTGGCCGGGGCCGATGCGGCCACCGCCGCCCTCGCCACCGGGCCGGAGGCGGATGCAGCGGCCTCTGCGGCGATCATGACCACCGACACCCGCCCCAAGACCGCCAGCACCACCCTGCCCAGCGGCGTGAGCGTGGGCGGCATGGCCAAGGGAGCCGGCATGCTCGCCCCGCAACTGGCGACCATGCTCGTGGTCATCACCACCGATGCGGTCCTCACCGCCGAGCAGGCCCAGCAGGCCCTGAGCGCGGCCACCGCCGTCACCTTCGACCGCGTGGACTCCGATGCCTGCATGTCCACCAACGACACCGTGCTTCTGCTGGCCTCCGGCGCCTCCGGCAGCACGGCGGACCCTGCCGAGATCGCCGAGGCCGTGCGCGCGGTGAGTGCAGACCTCGCCCGCCAGCTCGTGGCCGATGCCGAAGGCGCCAGCCACGACGTGCACATCATTGTCTCCGGCGCCACCACCGACGCCGCGGCGCTCGCCGTCGCCCGCGAGATCTCCCGCTCCAACCTCGTCAAGGCCGCGATCTACGGCAACGACCCCAACTGGGGGCGGATCATCGCCGCCGCCGGCTGCGTCCCCGCGGAGGTCGCCCCCTTTGATCCCGCGGACCTGGACGTCCGCGTCAACGGCGTCATGGTCTGCCGCGGCGGCGGTGTGGGGGAGGACCGCGAGCTGGTGGACATGAGCCCGCGCGAATGCCTCATCGAAGTCTTCCTCGGTGCCGGGGAGGCCAGCGCCGACATCTGGACCAACGACCTCACCCACGAGTACGTCGAGGAGAACAGCGCCTACTCCACCTGAGAGCACCCGTTCGCACCCTCCCACCGTCCCCGCCACCCGCTGCTGACAGCCCCTTGCTCCGATCGGAGGAATGCCCATGACCGGCAAGAACCCCCTCGCTGAGCTCGAACCCCACCAGGTCGAGGCCCGCGAGAAGTCCGCCGTGCTCATCGAGGCCCTGCCCTGGATGCAGCGCTTCGCGGGAACAATCGTCGTGGTCAAATACGGCGGCAACGCCATGATCGACGAGGAGCTGCGCCGCGCCTTCGCGGCCGACATCGTCTTCATGCGTCAGGCCGGCATCCACGTGGTCGTCGTCCATGGCGGCGGACCGCAGATCACCCGGATGCTCGACCGTGTCGGCATCGACTCGCAGTTCCGCGGCGGCTTCCGCGTCACCGATGAGGAGACCATGCGGATCGTGCGCATGGTGCTGGTCGGCCAGGTGGGCCGGGAGCTCGTCGGACTGATCAACCAGCACGGCCCCTACGCGATCGGCATGAGCGGCGAGGACGGACGGCTGCTGGCCGCCGAGCGCCGCACCGCCGAGGTGGACGGCGAGGCGGTGGACATCGGCCTGGTCGGAGCTGTCACCCAGGTGCGCCCCGCCGGCATCCAGGACCTGCTCGAGGCCGGGCGGATCCCCGTCATCTCCTCGATCGCACCCGAAGTGGATGCCGCTGGCACGCCCACGGGCGCGGTGCTGAACATCAACGCCGACCTCGCCGCCGCCGCAATCGCCGAGGGACTGGACGCGGAGAAGCTCGTGATGCTCACCGACATCGAGGGTCTGTACCGCGACTTCCCCGACCGCGACTCGCTGATCCCCGAGATCTCCGCAAGCGAACTGCGGACCATGCTCCCCACCCTCACCGAAGGCATGGTCCCGAAAGCCGAAGCGCTGCTCGAAGCGGTCGATGCGGGCGTGCGCACCGCCGCGATGATCGACGGCCGCATCGAACATGCCGTGCTGCTGGAAGTGTTCACCACCAAGGGCGTGGGCACGATGGTCAGAAGGGACGACTATGTCTGAGCAGGAAAGCCCGATGAGCACCACCCCCACCCAGGAGAGCCTCACCGCCCGCTATCGCGACGCCCTGCTGCCCGTCTTCGGCACCCCGCAGCGCGTCCTTGTGCGCGGACAGGGCGCGCACGTCTGGGACGCCGACGGGACGCAGTACCTGGACTTGCTGGCCGGCATCGCGGTGAACGCCCTGGGCCACGCGCACCCCGCCGTGACCGGAGCCGTCAGCGAGCAGCTCGCCACGCTCGGCCACATCTCGAACTTCTTCACCTCCCCGGCGCAGATCGAGCTCGCCGAGCAGCTGCTGCATCTCGCAGGCGCCCCTGCCGGCTCCGGCGTGTTCTTCGCGAACTCCGGCTCCGAGGCCAACGAGGCGGCTGTCAAGATCGCCCGCCGCACGGGACGCGGCCGGATTCTTGCGCTCGAGAACTCCTTCCATGGCCGCACCCTCGGCTCTCTGGCCCTGACCTGGAAGGAGGCCTACCGCACCCCCTTCGAACCGCTGCCTGGAGGCGTCGAGTTCCTGCCCGCTGGCGATGTGGCGGCGCTCGAGCAGGCCCTCACCGACGGTGAGGTCGCCGCCCTCATCGCTGAGCCCATCCAGGGCGAAGCCGGGGTGAGGCCCCTGGATGGCGAATACCTGCGGGCCGCCCGCCGCCTCACGCGCGAGCACGGCGCCCTGCTGATCCTCGACGAGGTGCAGACCGGCGTGGGCCGCACCGGGCACTGGTTCGCCCACCAGGCGGTGGAGGGCCTGCAGCCCGATGTCATGACCCTCGCCAAGGGTCTCGGCGGCGGGTATCCCATCGGCGCCGTCATCGCCTACGGGCCCGCCGTCCATGACCTCCTGCAGCCGGGCCAGCATGGCACCACCTTCGGCGGCAACCCGCCCGCGGCCGCCGCCGCCCTCGCCGTGCTGCGCACCTTGCACGAGGAGCACCTCCTGGAGCACGCTGCGTCGCTCGGCGAGCAGATTGCGCGCGAGGTCATGGCCCTGGGGCATCCGCTGATCACCGGGGTCCGCGGTGCCGGGCTGCTGCGCGGCATCGAGCTGGCCGCGCCCATCGGCCCACGCGTGGTGACCGCCGCCCTGGAGCAGGGATTCATCATCAACGCCACCGGCCCCACCACGCTGCGCCTCGCGCCGCCGCTCATCATCACCGCCGAGCAGCTCGCCACCTTCACCGCTGCGCTGCCGGCCCTGCTCGATGCCGCCACCGAAGGAGGTCACTGACATGCCCCGCCACTTCCTGCGCGACGATGACCTCGCGCCGACTGAGCAGAAAGAGGTGCTGGCCCTCGCCCTCGACCTCGCGGGCGACCGCTTCGCCCGTCGGCCCCTCGAGGGACCGCGCACCGTCGCGGTGCTGTTCGACAAATCCTCCACCCGCACCCGCGTCTCCTTCGCCACCGGCATCGCCGAGCTGGGCGGCAGCCCCCTGGTGATCGAGGCCGACTCCAGCCAGCTGGGCCGCGGCGAATCCATCGCCGACACCACCCACGTGCTCACCCGCATGGCCTCCGCGATCGTGTGGCGCACCTTCGGGCAGGACCGCATCGACCAGATGGCGCAGGTCGCCACGGTGCCGGTGATCAACGCCCTGACCGATGAGTTCCACCCCTGCCAGATCCTCGCCGACCTCATGACCATCGCCCAGCACACCGGGGGACTGGCCGACGGCGATGCCGCGCTCGCCGGACGCTCCCTCGCCTACCTCGGCGATGGCGCGAACAACATGGCCCACTCCTATCTGCTGGGCGGAGCGAATGCCGGCATGGATGTACGGATCGCCGCCCCGAGCGCCCATCAGCCCGATCCCGCGGTCCTCGCCGACGCGCACGTGATCGCTGAGCGCACCGGCGGCAGCGTCACCGTCACCACGGACCCGCACGAGGCCGCTCGAGGCGCCACCGCCGTGCTCACCGACACCTGGGTGTCGATGGGACAGGAGGGCGAGGACGGCCGCGGGGAGGACACCTTCGCTCCCTACCAGGTGACAGAGGAGATCATGGACCTCGCCGGCCCGACGTCCCTGTTCCTGCACTGCCTGCCCGCCTACCGCGGCAAAGAGGTCACCGCCGAGGTGATCGACGGGCCCCGCTCGGTGGTGTGGGATGAGGCGGAGAATCGCCTGCACGCCCAGAAGGCGCTGCTGACCTGGCTGCTCGAACACCCCGATGAGAAGACCGCCGCCCATGCCCGACCCGTGGAGGTGACCCGATGAGCGAGCCCCGTCGCGTCATGGCCCAGACCAAGACCTCCCGGCAGCGGCACATCGTCCAGCTGCTGACCCTGCAGGAGGTCTCCTCCCAGGCGCAGCTGGCCGAGCTGCTGACCGCCGCCGGATTCGAGGTCACCCAGGCCACGCTCTCCCGGGATCTCGTGGAGCTGCAGGCGGAGAAGGTCCGCGGCTCCACCGGGGCGCTCGTGTACCGCCTGCCGCCCGAGAACGGCACCGGCCGCCCCGCGGGAGAGGGCAGCGAGCTGCTCGAGGCGCGTCTGCCCCGCCTCGCCGAAGGCCTGCTGGTCTCCGCCGAGGCGAGCGGCAACCTCGTGGTGGTGCGCACCCCACCGGGCGCTGCGCAGTACCTCGCCTCGGCGATGGACCGCTCCGTGATGCCCGATGTGCTGGGTACCATCGCGGGCGACGACACGGTGCTGCTGGTGGCCCGCGACCCTGCCGGCGGCGACCGTCTGGCCGAGCGTCTGCTGAACCTCGCCGAGGGACGCCGCGATGCCCCCGAGCCCGGCACACCCCCGTCGGCC
>NZ_JALLAL010000200.1:0-409 GCF_023062615.1 Brachybacterium sp. Marseille-Q7125
GTACTACGCGCTGCATGCCGCGGGCGACACCGGCAAGTCCCTCGTGGTGCTGGCCCGCCCGAGCCCCCTCGGCCCGGAGCCGGCCGGCGCCGTGCTCGAGCCGGCGCGCCCGACCTGCGCGCGGCTGCGCGAGACCCCCCCGCCCCACGGCCTGACCGCCGGCGCGCCCCGCCGCCGCCCCGCCGGCGCCCGCCCCGGCGCGGCGGGCCGGCTCCCCGTCCCCCGCGCCCGCCCGCTCCCGCCCCTCGGTGCGCGGGTCGTCGCGGCGCGCCCCGTCCGCTGGCGCCGTCGCCCGTCCGTGGCGCCGCCCCTCTCGCTGCCCGCGGGCTCGCGGCGCTGTGGCCCGGTCTGCGATCCTCGTCGCCGCGTCCGCTTCCGCCCGCCCGCCCTCCGGCGGGTTGTACTTGCC
>NZ_JALLAL010000201.1:0-407 GCF_023062615.1 Brachybacterium sp. Marseille-Q7125
ATTTGTGAGCCTTGCACGCGTATTGCTTTTGCCACTTCCTGTCGCCCCTGCAACTACCGGTACTCCTATCTGCTTGCCAGTAACCGCTTCTCCACTCTCTGCAAGGCCTGCTTTTTCGTATCGTGGAAGTTCGGCTCGTAGAGTCCTTCTGGCTATTGCGTAATTTCCTTTTTGCCTATATGCATTTACCCTAAATCTTTCTCCTGTTTTTAGAGAAGCTGAAAAATCAGCTTCTCCATGTTCTTCTATTACTTTAAACATAGATTCCCCTGCTATGTCTTTTGCCATTTGCATTGTTACTTCTGATGTCAATATTTGTTCACTTAGTTTTACAAATCTACCTTTTACTCTAGCTACAGGATTTGTTCCAACTGTTATGTGTATATCTGATGCGTTTAGTCTTATAC
>NZ_JALLAL010000202.1:0-407 GCF_023062615.1 Brachybacterium sp. Marseille-Q7125
CCGCGCACGCGGCGCGCGAGCGTGCTCCGGCGCCGGCGCGCCGGCGGAGGGCCGGCGGCAGCCGCGGGGGGGCGGCGGCGACCAGCGACGCCCCGCCGGGGGGGGGGGGGCGGGCGCGCGGGGGGGGGGGGGCCGGGGGGGGGGGGCGGGGGGCCGGGGGGCGGGGGGGGGGGGGCCCCGGGGGGGGGGGGGGCGGGGGGGGGGGCGGCGGGGGCGGCGGGGCGGCGGGGGGGGGGGCGGCGGGGGGGGGGGGCGCGGGGGGGGGCGCGGGGGGGGGGGGCGGGGGGCGGGGGCGGCGCGGGGGCGGGGGGGGGGGGCCGGGCGGGGCGGCGCGGGGGGGAGGGGGCAGGGGGGCGGCGGGGGGGGGGGCAGCGCGGAGGGGGGGCGGGAGGCGGTCGCGCGCGGGG
>NZ_JALLAL010000204.1:0-406 GCF_023062615.1 Brachybacterium sp. Marseille-Q7125
GCGCGGGGGGGGTGGGGGGGCTGGGCGGGTGGGGGGCGGGCGGGGGGGGGCGGCGCGGGGGCGTGGGGGCGGAGGGGGCCGGGCGCGGGGGGGGGGGGGGGGGGCAGGGCGGGGGGGGGCCGGCCGGGGGGGGGGTGGGTGGGGGGGGGGGGGGGGTGGGGGGGCGGGGGGGGGGGGGGGGGGGGGACGGGGGGGGGGGGGGGGGGGGGGGGGGGGGGGGGCGACGGGGGCGGCGAGGCCGGGGGCGGGGGGGGAGGGGGGGGGGGGGGGGGGAACGGGGAGGAGGGCGGGGGGTGGGGCGGGGGGTGGAGGGGGTGGGCACGGGGGAGGGGAGGGGGACCAGGAGCCGGGAGGCGAGGGGGGCAGTGGGGGGGGGGGGGGGGGGGGGGGACGACGGGGATGAGGC
>NZ_JALLAL010000205.1:0-405 GCF_023062615.1 Brachybacterium sp. Marseille-Q7125
GCGGCCGCCCCCTACCGGACTCCGCCGGTCGAGGCTTCCGGCGGCTCCCCGATGGTCCGGGCCTCGGGCACCAGCGGCGCGGGCGACTGCCCCCCCTCCGACAGCGCGGGGGGCCGTCGCGCGGCCGAGACCTTGTCGGTGTCGTCGGTGCCGGTGGCGGTGGCGCCCGTGACGGTGATCTCGCTGTCCCGCTGCTCCTCTTCCCCGGCCGGGGCGCTCTCGCGCCGGTCCCGCACTCGCGGCTTGGTGCTCCCGTCGGGGGGTCCGCCCCCGGGGAGCGCCCCCACGGCTGCCCGTTCGGCGCCCCGGGTGGGTGGGGCGGTCTGGGTCTCCCCCCCCGCGCCCCGCTCCACGCAGCTGGTCTCGCGGGCCTCGACCTCCCCCCGGGGGGCGGGGGTGCGGACG
>NZ_JALLAL010000206.1:0-404 GCF_023062615.1 Brachybacterium sp. Marseille-Q7125
TCGGCCTGCTTTCTACGACGCTCAGCGCGCTCCTCGGCGCTCATCTTCGGCATGGCGTCAATCGTCACAGTGTGTCTCCTTCAGGGGGTGGTGCCACACCCCTTACACACACCATTTGACAGGCCCCCGTGCGATGATCTGCTCCTACATCGACGAGTACAAGGATGAGTTCGGAGTCGAGCCGATCTGCCAGACCCTGCGGGAAGCAGAGGTCCAGATCGCTCCGAGCACCTACTACGCCCGTCGCCAGCGTCCACCGTGCGCGCGTGCACAGCGTGACGAGGTCCTGAAAGAGGAGATCACCGAAGTGCATCACAAGAACTTCGACGCGTTCGGGGCCAGGAAGATGCACATCGTTCTCAATCGCGAAGCAGACACCCGAGGCAGAGGTCATGTCGCCCGCT
>NZ_JALLAL010000207.1:0-404 GCF_023062615.1 Brachybacterium sp. Marseille-Q7125
GAGGGAAAGGGGTGCGATGCGGGCGACGGGTAGGGTACGAGAGGGTCGGGGGAGAAGAGGGCGAGGTGGCGGAGGGCGGCCAGCCAGACCGGGGAGAGAGATGCGCGGATGAGGCGGCGGGGGGCACGGAGAGCAGCGGCGGGGGGGGGGGGGGGGAGGGGGGGGAGGGGGGGGGGGTGGGCCGCGGGGGAGGGGGGGGGGGGGGAGGGGGGGGCGGGGGGGGGGGCGGGGGGGGGGGGGGTGCGGGGGGGGGGGGCGGGGGGGGGGGGGGGGGGGCGCGGCGAGGCGCGGGGGCCGCTGGCGTGCCTGGCCGCGGGGGGGCGCCGGGGCGGCGGCGGGCGGCCGCAGGAGGGCACGCGCGTGGTGCGGGACGGGAAGGAGGGCACCATGGTCCGCCCGTACGA
>NZ_JALLAL010000208.1:0-404 GCF_023062615.1 Brachybacterium sp. Marseille-Q7125
TGACGTAGCGGTCCGGGGCCTTGCCGCCGGTGTTGGTCTCGGTGCTGCGGATGACGACGCCGGTCTGCTCGCGCAGCTGATTGATGAAGATCGCGTTGGTGCCGCCGGGGCGCGGCGCGCCGGTGAGCTTGCGCCGCGCCTGGGCCATCAACCGGGCCTGCAGGCCCACGTGGGCGTCACCCATCTCGCCCCCGATCGCGGCCTTGGGCCCCAGGGCGGCCACGGAGTCGCTCACCACGCTGTCCCGCGCCCCGGAGCGGATCAGCCTGTCGGTGCTCTCCCGGGCCTGCTCGCCGGGGTCCGGCTGGGAGACCCCGAGGCCGTCGGCCTGCACGCCGCGCGCCCTGGCGTCCTCCGGGCCGCGGGCGCGCGCCGCGCCGATGCCCGCGGCGCGGCGTCCGTTG
>NZ_JALLAL010000020.1:0-51161 GCF_023062615.1 Brachybacterium sp. Marseille-Q7125
CCTTGCGACACGGCGGCCCCCACGGAACTCGCCCGAGGGACTGCCGCGGCCGGCGCCGGATGTGTAAAAGAGACGGCCCGCGCGGGCCCGCCCCCGCGCCGCCCAGCTGCTCGAGACCGCGCACAGCAGCGGAGAGGAGCCGCAGGATGAGCAGCTGGCTGAGCTGGTGCGCCGCGCCATCGCGGACCTCGCCCAGCAGGCCGCACCCCCGGCCGTGCACTCCCCGCCGCGACTATCCGCCTCACAGGTGGTGCGCCAGGCCCAGGACCCCGCGGGCGCCGCCCTGGATCTGCTGCGGCCCGTGCCGCGCCGCCCCTCCGCCGCGGCCGCTCGCGGCACCGCCTTCCACGCCTGGCTCGAGGACCGTTTCACCGGCTCCGCGCTGCTGGACCTCGAGGACCTCGCCGAGCTCACCGATATCGAGGATGAGCAGAGTGCCCTCGATGCGGCGAGCCTTCGCGAGACGTTTCAGGCCTCGCCCTGGGCGGCGCGGACCCCCCTGGTGGTGGAGCATCCTGTCCACACCCGGCTCGGGGACGTGACGGTGCGCGGCATCATCGACGCCGTCTTCGCCGACCCCGAGGGGAGCGACGGCAGCGAGGGCGTGATCATCGTGGACTGGAAGACCGGCCGCACCCCCGATGCCCGCAGCCTGCGCGAGCGCTCGCTGCAGCTGTCGATCTACCGCCTGGCCTGGCATGAGGCGACCGGACTGGCGCTGTCGAGAATCCGCACCGCGTTCTTCTTCGTGCCTGATCAGCACACCCATGAAGTGCGCCGCCACCCCTCCCGGCAACGGATCGAGCAGATGCTCACCGGGCAGGTCGCTGGGGGCTGAGAGCGCGATCGGTCTGGGTGGCGGCGGCTCAGGCGTCGTGCGGGGCCGGTTCAGCCGTCCTGGGCGGGGCTGGTTCTGCCTTAGTGCGGGGCCGGTTCAGTCGTCCTGGGCGTTGCCGACTCAGTCGTCCTGGGTGGGGCCGTCGTCGGCGCCGTCGCGGGAGCTGAGCTCGGCGTAGGTGCGCTCGGCCTCTTCCCGGCCCAGCTGCGCCAGATCCGCATCCAGATCCGCGATCATGCCCTGCGCATCGGCGACGATGTCCTCGTCCTCGACCTGCAGACCATGCAGCAGCCACTCGGCCACCGCGAACTCGCCCAGCGCCTGCGCGCGCTCCATCAGCCGCGGATGCGGCTCGATCGGCAGCTCCTCGCGGTAGGCGGCATGCAGCTCATCGAACCGCTCCGGCTCCAGGGTGCTCACCAGCCACGCCAGATCGCTCGCCGGATCCGCCACCTGCGCAGAGGACCAGTCCCGCACCGCGCTGATCCGATGCCCACTGGAGAACAGCGACTCCTCCGAGAGGTCGCCGTGGACGAACTGCGGAGTGAAATCCCACAGCTCCGCATCCTCCAGCAGAGCCTCCCAGCGCTGCGCCACCGCCGCCGGCAGATACCCGCCCTCCCGGACCTGGCGCACCCGCTGGGACTGCTGATCATGCAGCACCTCCGCGGTGAAGGACTCCACTCCGGCTGCCTCCGCCGCGTAGCGCGGCACCGCGTGGATGCGCGCGAGCACCTGCCCGAGCGACCGCGCCAGATCCGAAGAGCGCTGAAGGTCATCCAGCATCAGCGGGGCGCCGACGGGCGACTCGGTCACCGCGCAGCGCCCACCCTCGGCGAGCTTCACGAAACCCAGCACCGGCGGGATCACCGCGCGCAGCGGCGTGCCGGAGAGCGCATCGGCCACCTTCAGATCCCGCTCCAGCCGCACCCCGGCCGCCGTCGTGGACGGCGAGAAGACCATCACCCGGCGGCCATCCTCGCTCACCACCCCGGCCACATCGAGGTCCTCCACAGGGACGGGAACGGGCGTGGTCCGCACCGGCACCAGGCCGGGGACCGCCGCCGCAGCGAGAGCGGCCAAGGAGTAGGAGTTGCGATGCACGGATCCACCGTACCCGGCACACCGGCCCCGCTTCGGGAAGGGCGCGGGGGAGTCCGCGGGCGTGAGGAGAGCCGCGCCGCGCTGCCCTGGCGACCCGCCGTACTACTCCGCCGAGTACACCGATTCGTGGCAGAAACGGCACAGATCGGTGCACTCGGCGGCGCGGGCCTGCGTGTCGCGGCACCGGACGCCGCAGGCGGGAGTCAGGCGGAGCGAGCGCTGAGGTTGGGCGCTGAGGCCGGACGCGAGCGGTGGCTAGGCTCGCAGCATGGCCATTCTTCGCGGCACCCACCTGCGCACACCACTGACCCCGCACACCTCCGATCGCGACGCCCTCGAGCGCGGGAAGGTGGGGATCCTCGACCCTGGTGAGGATGCCCGCTACCTCGTCACCCGGGCCGGTGCGGTCGCGGTGCGGGAGGACGAGCAGGGGACGCTGCGGGTGGAGCTCGAGAGCGAGGACCCGCGCGAGGGCACGATGCAGCCCCTCGTGCTGCTGGGCCGCCGTGACGGGCTGCGGATCCTCGCCGTCGAGCTGCCCGCCCCGTCGGCCGAGCTCGATGACCCCGGGCGCGATCTGCGCGACCTGCGGCGCGTGGCCGAACACCTGGCCGAGGACGATGCGGATCTCGCCGCCGCCGCGACCGCGATGGGCGCCTGGCACCGCTCCACGCGTTGCTGCCCCCTGTGCGGCGGGGCGCTCGAACCCGAGCAGGCCGGTTGGGTGCTGCGCTGCCGCGAGGATGGCACCGAGCAGTTCCCCCGCACCGACCCGGCCGTGATCATGGCCGTGCGCGACGGGCAGGATCGCCTGCTGCTGGCCCGAAACGCCCACTTCCGCGGGGCCTTCCATTCGGTGCTCGCCGGATTCGTGGAACCGGGGGAGAGCCTCGAGAACGCCGTCGAGCGCGAGGTCGCCGAAGAGGTCGGGGTGCAGGTCACGGAGGTTCAGTACGTGGGCAGCCAGCCGTGGCCTTTCCCGCGCTCCCTCATGCTCGGCTACCGTGCCTGGGCCCCGGAGGGCGGGGAGCTGACGTTGCAGGAGGACGAGATCGCCGAAGCCCACTGGTACACACGCGAGGAGCTCGCGGAGGAGCTCGCCGCCGGGACCATCGAGCTGCCGGGCCCGGCCTCGATGGGCCGGGCGCTGATCGACGACTGGTATGGCCGCTCCGCCGACGCGTGAGCGAGGGTGGGGCGGGGACGCGAGCACAGCGGGTCCGGTGACTGGATGGCACGCGGCGCGACGGTACGTGGCGCGATGGCACGGCTCGATCGCACGCGACGCAATGGCACGCGACGCAACGTCCTCCCCATCGGCGGTTCATCCACAATGCCCGGGGTGGCCCGGCGGAGTGTCAGCCCCGCCTGGCAGGATGATCGGTGATGACTGACACCCCCGCTGCTGACACCGCCGCCGCACGTCCGGAGGCGCCGCCTGCGAGCCCCGAGGCACTGCTGGAGGCCCTGGACCCGGAGCAGCGCGAGGTTGCCGCGAGCTTCGGGCAGCCGCTGTGCGTGCTCGCCGGCGCCGGCACCGGCAAAACCCGCGCCATCACCCACCGCATCGCCTACGGAGTGACGACCGGACAGCTGAACCCCCGCCACGTCCTCGCTGTCACGTTCACCGCCAAGGCCGCCGCGGAGATGCGCTCGCGCCTGCGCGACCTCGGAGTGCCCGCCGTGCAGGCCCGCACCTTCCACGCCGCCGCCCTGCGGCAGCTGCGACACTTCTGGCCCCGCGTGGTCGGCGGACGGATGCCCGAGATCATGCCCAGCAAGGTCGCGGGCGTCGGAGCGGCCTGCCGACGCCTGCACCTGGACGTGGACCGCGCGGCCCTGCGGGACATCGTCGCCGAAGTGGAATGGTCACGCGTGTCCATGCTCACCCCCGAGTCCTACCCCGAGATCGCCGAACAGACCCGTCGGCCCGGCGTGGACGGCTTCGATGCTCGCACCATCTCCCGCATCCTCACCCAGTACGAGGAGGTGAAGAAGGAGAACGACGTCATCGACTTCGAGGACGTGCTGTTGCACATGGTCGGGTTCCTCACCGAACGCGCCGACGTGGCCCGCGAGATCCGCGGCCAGTACAAGCACTTCGTCGTCGACGAGTACCAGGACGTCTCCACGTTGCAGCACGCCCTGCTGCGGCTGTGGCTGGGGACGAGCGATGACCTGTGCGTGGTGGGGGATGCTGCCCAGACCATCTACACCTTCGCCGGGGCCCGCGCCTCCTACCTGCTGGATTTCCGCAAGGAGTTCCCCCGCGCGCACACCATCCGGCTCGAGCGCAACTATCGCTCCACCCCGCAGATCGTGCGGATGGCCAATGCGGTGCTCGACGGCGCTCAGGGCCGCACTCGCGAAACTCGCCTGACCCTCACCTCCCAGCGTGCGGCGGGGGAGCCGCCCGTGGTGGAGACCTTCCCCGATGACCCCGCGGAGGCCGACGGAATCGCTGAGCGCATCGGGGAGCTGATCGCCGCGGGCCGTCCTGCCGCGGAGATGGCGATCCTGTTTCGCACCAACAGCCAGTCCGAGGCCTTCGAGCAGGCGCTGACTGCCCGCGGCATCGGCTACCTGGTGCGCGGCGGCGACCGCTTTTTCGAGCGCCAGGAGGTGCGGCGGGCCATGGTGTCTCTGCGCGCCGCCGCACGCGTGGAACAGCTGGACCCCGCTCGCGCCGTCCGCGATGTGCTGGGGCAGCAGGGCTGGTCCGAGACCGCGCCCGAGACCACCGGCTCGGTGCGCGACCGGTGGGAATCGCTGAACGCGCTGGTGGGGCTCGCCGACACGATCATCGCCCGGCCCGGCGCGACGATGAGCGATCTGGTGCGCGAGCTCGAGGAGCGTGCCGAGGCGCAGGCCGCCCCCGTCGTGGACGGCGTCACGCTCGCCTCCATTCACGCGGCCAAGGGCCTCGAATGGCCGGTGGTGTTCGTGGTCGGGGCGAGCGACGGGCTGCTGCCGATCTCCATGGCCACCACCCCCGCCGAGGTCGAGGAGGAGCGGAGGTTGTTCTACGTCGCGCTCACCCGGGCGAAGGACCTGCTGACCGTCTCCTGGGCAGCGGCCCGTACGCCCGGGGCGCGCGGCTCCCGCAAGGCCTCCCGCTTCCTCGAGGGAGTGCTCGAGCACCCCGATGCGCCCCGCACCGCTCGCGCGGCGACGCCTCGCCGCACCGGGCGCCGCAGCGCGACCATGCACACCCACTGCCGGGTGTGCGAGCAGGGGCTCGTCAGCGCCGCCGATCAGCGCCGCGGACGCCACGCAGGCTGTGCTCCCACGGCCGGTGCCGAGCTGCTGCGTGAGCTGCGCAGCTGGCGCCGCAGCACGTCCGCCTCCCGGGGCGTGCCCGCCTACGCGATCCTCACCGACGCCGCGCTCGAGGCCGCGGCTGAACGTGCTCCCCGCAGCCGTGAGGAGCTGCTCGCGATTCCCGGCATCGGCCCGGCGAAGATGGAGCAGTTCGGGGATGAGCTGCTGGAGCTGCTGGGCGGAGGCTGAGACGCGGGGCCGGCGTCGGATGCCCTCGTGAGCGTGGTGGCGCTCTGGTGGCCGGTTGCCCCACGTCGACATCACTGCAGGTCAAAAAATAGTTTCGCGCCCGGGAGAAGGGCGTGTAGGCTCAACGGCGTCAAACGTCCGCAGACGTGACCCGGGGAACCGGGGAGCGCGCACAGAAAGGGGGTGGCCCACATGATCAACATCAGGAATCTCGCCGGAGTGACCGGGCAGCCCCTTGGCGCGCCCTCCCTCCAGCCGCGCGAACGGGGCAAGGCCCCCGCGGTGCCCAGCCTGAGCTGACGAGGATCCCCTCGCTGCCGGCGCGGCACCGCCGCCGCGCCCCCGCCCCGCCCACGGGGCAGTCCCCACCCACGGACCTCGAAGCAGCGAGACGATGACTACTTCTCTGACTACTTTCTCTCTGACCGCACCTGCCGGTGCGGCCGCCCTGCCCTGCCACGACGCCGATGCGGCGGACCTGTTCTTCGCCGAACGGCCTGCGGACCTCGAACGCGCCAAGGAGCTGTGCGCCCGCTGCCCCCTCATGGAGCAGTGCCGCGCCGGTGCCCTCGAGCGCGCCGAGCCCTGGGGCGTGTGGGGCGGCGCCATCTTCGAATCCGGCCAGATCATCGCCGTCAAGCGCGGCCGTGGTCGGCCCCGCAAGCACCCCGTCGCCGACGCCGCCTGAGCCGAGTAGGTGCTGGTGACCGGACCGGTGGGCTGCCGCGCCACGCCGGATTTTGCCTGTCGAGTGCACCGATACGTGGCATTTCTGGCACGTTTCGGTGTACTCGGCGTATCGGGCACGGTGTGTCGGCGTCGACCGGGACCGGGCGAGGCATGGTCGGGCTGTCCGGACCGCGCCGAGCCGCACAGCAGAGCCCCCGGCCACCTCATGGGTGACCGGGGGCTCTCGCGAGCTCGCAGTACGTCGATCAGGCGGTGTTGACTGCCTGTTCTCCTACCGCTCGCGGGCTCGCAGTACGTCGATCAGGCCTTGCCCAAGATGCGGTTGAGCTTGGTGCTGCACTCGGGACACACGGCCTTGGCCATGCGGCGGCCGTTGGAGACGACCACGTTGCCCTCAGCCTCACGCTTCTCGCGGCACTTGACGCAGTAGAACTCTCCGGCGTAGGTCTCGTCGGCCATATCCGCTCCTCATCACGGGGTGAACAGTGTCCTCCCGCACCCGGCGACACTGCGCCGCCCGAGCCGGGACCGATCCACCATAGCGGCGCTCCGCCCGCCGCTACGAATCAGAAGTCCGCTGTGGACAGTGTCACTGCCCATGACCGCGGGACCGGGCAGAGGACACAGTCCGACGGGGAGAGAGCGGCTCGACGAGAAAAGGTACAGCTTGGTGGGACATGACGTTGCCCGGCCGGAGATAAAGCTGCCCGGCGGGAGAGGACGCGGGCCGATGGCTAGGACACCGCCCGACGGGGGCGGCTCGTCGTGCGCTTCGGGATCAAGCAGGCTCGTAGGAGCCGAGGAAGTGCGCACGACGAGCCGACGTCGTAGGCCCCGTGCGCCGCAGGGGGCGGAGGGCCGTGGAACCCCCGGGGCGCTCAGCACCACGCGCACCTTCCCCGTGTGCGTCCTGCTAGTTATCCAGGGGTTCCACGTGGAGGGAAACCTAACCCCTCCCCGCCGAGCGGGTCAAAGCGCGTTCGGGGACGCTCTGTGGACAACTCGGCCCGGACTGTGGATGACGTGTTCACGATGAGGAACGCATTGTGGAGGACGTTGCATCCGGGCCGTCCACAAAGCTCTGACCAGAGGTTTCAGTGTGCACCGTTGTGGACGAAAAAACTTCGTGACCTGTTCGTGGCAGTCTGCCTCCATGCCTGCTCGCACCTCCGAACTCACCGCGCACGACCACGTCACCGGGCCCCGCGGGGAGCGTGTGCTCGTGCGCCGCTCCGCTCGTCGGCGCCGCACCGTCTCCATCGCCCGCAGCGACGGCAACTTGGTCGTGTCCATCCCCGCGTCCATGAGCCGACGGGAGGAACGGCGCTGGGTGGAGCAGATGGTCCAGCAGCTGCGCGACAAGGAGCAGCGCAATGCCCCGCCCCGCCGCTCCGACGCGGATCTGCTCGCGCTCGCGCGAGAGGTCAGCGACACCTACCTCGGCGGCCGGGCGCGCCCCGCATCGGTCACCTGGTCCACGCGGCAGAACCGCCGCTGGGGCTCATGCACCTCCGCTGATGCGACCATCCGCCTGTCCCACCGTCTGCAGGGCATGCCCGACTATGTGGTGCGCGCGGTGATGATGCACGAACTGGTGCACCTGCTGGTCCCCGACCATGGCCCTGAGTTCCGGGCCCTCATGGCGAACTACCCCGATGCCGAGCGGGCGAACGCCTTTCTAGACGGCGTCACCTGGGCCACCCACCAGCCTGGCGGGCCCGGACCGCTCAGCGATGCCGATGAGGCATGAGCCCCGAGAGCCGATGAGGCATGAGCTCTGAGAGGCGCATCACCGCACGCACATAGATCCCGGGCCCGTTGCCTGTGCTCGCGGCGGCGAGCGCGGAGATCTCATCGGCTCTTGTGAGCACAGCATCGGCTCTTGTTAGCACAGCATCCGCTCCGCCCAGACTGGCGGCCCTCAGCACCTCGCGCGCCACCTTCTGCTTCACATCCAGCAGGCTGTGCCCACTGCTGGGCAGCTCGAGGAGATGCCCCCGCGGTGCCAGCGAGACGATCCACTCGGCTATGGTGCGGGGAGTGCGCAGATCCCGTTCCCCGGACAGCGCGATGAGCGGCATCGGTGCCTGCTGCGCCGCTGCCGCGAGGTCATAGGGCTCGCCCGCGAACGCCGGGAAGCGTTCCGCCAACTCCGCAATGGCGACACCGGGGTCGAAGGGCAGCCCGTCGGGCTCCGGGGCGTAGTTCAGCTCGCGGAACGCAATCGTGCCCACGAGGTCGAACTCCATTGCGCGCCCAGTGCCGCACAGAGGCGTACATCATCGAGATGCTGAGCCCGGGGCCGCCGGGAACCGCGAGGATCGGATGAGAGTCAGGGAACGGTCCGGTGCGCGTGTAGGTCAGGGGGAAACGGCTCCCGGCCGCCGTCGGGCGGGGAAGCGTCCGTGCAGCGTGCCGTCGTCGCAGACGCGCCGCCTGCTTCTGCCACTGCTGCCCCCTGAGCTGCACGGGCTTAGCTCTCGGGCGCTCATCCTGGTGTGCTATGGAAGAGTCATAGGTGCGAGTCCCACCTGCCCCACGGCGACTTTCGGATAGAGGCGACGTCGGATGGTTTCCCGACCGGCCTGCCTTCGCTCAGCGCTGTGCATCGACCAGGCGCGCGAGCGCCGCCAGTGTTTCCGGCAGGTCCGCCACAGTGCCCGCGGGCAGGGCCGACAGATCGCGCCCGGCACGGCCGGGCCGCCGCGGCCACGGCACCCAGCGCACCTTGGGCGACTCATCGCTAGCCCGCAACGGCACCGCGCTGGCCGGGGCTGGTGCGCGCAGCAGGTACTGCACATCCCAGTGCGCTCGGCAGCGACCGAAGGCCGCGGAGAGATCATGCTGGTGCAGCATCGCCGGGCCGTCCCCGACGCGCTCCAGCTCCTCAAGCCCCGTCTCCTCGGCGACCTCGCGTCGGGCGGCGAGCTCCAGATCGATCTCCCCGGGCTCGAGATGCCCGCCCGGCTGCACCCAGAACTCGCCCTTGCGGTGCCACACGAGGGCCACCTGCTCACCGGGCGCATCCACGACGATCGCGCTGGCCGTGAGATGCACGGGACCGCCATCGCGGTACAGCGCCCGCGGGGAGCGCTCGAGCAGATCCAGGTACTCCTCCGCCCGCTGCGGCCCGGAGACGGAGCTCGCTGCCGCGGCGAGCTGCGCGCGCACGAGGCCCAGATTCGGGACAGCAGGCTCCGGGGTGCCCTCAGCGTGCGGTGCCATCACCGTCGCCGGACTCATCTGCATCGTCGGCACCGGACCCACCGGCCCCGGACTCATCACTCGCGGGACCTTCAGGATCGGCGATCCCGCCGCGGTCGTTCTCCCGCGGCGCATCCTCCGCGCCGTCCCCGGCCAGCAGCTTCGCGAGCTCCGCGTCGAAGTCCTCGGGGAGGGACACGTCGGCGAGCTCCTCGGCCTCCTGCGCCCCAGCCCCCTCGGCTGGGGCCTGCGGGCGCCCGGAGAGCACCTCGGCGCTCGGCAGCAGATCCGGATGATCCCACTTGGCTTCGCGGCCCTCGGCCCCTTCGGTCGCCAGCACGCTCTCCCACCAGGCCAGGGCCTCCCGCACCCGGCGCGGGCGCAGCTCGATGCCGATCGTGGAGGACAGCATCTGCTCCGCGGGACCGCCGGCGGCGCGGCGGCGCCGCAGCACCTCCCGCATCGCCTCCAGATCCGGCAGCTTCCCGCTGAGCGCCTGCGTGGTCACGTGATCCACCCACGCCTCGATGAGCGCGAGCGTCGTCGCGAGCTCCTCGAGCGCTCGTTCCTGGGAGGCACGGCGGGTGAAGGTGAACATCTCCTCGGGTTTGCGCGCCTGCAGCGCCTGCGGATCCGAGAGATCCATGCCGCGCACCATCTCATCGAGCGCATCCAGATCCAGGGTGATGCCGCGCGCGTAGTCCTCGATCGCTGAGAACAGGGCCTTGCCCAGCCACGGCGCGGCATCGAACAGGGCGGTGTGCGCGATCTCGCGGGCGGCCAGGAAGATCCGCGCCGCCCCCGGGTCCAGGGAATGCGCCGCCATGAGGTCCTCGACGTTCGCGGCCACGAGCGCAGGCTCGCCCTCGCGCCCGAGTGGCAGCCCCAGATCCGTCGTCCCCGCAGTCTCCCGGGCGAGAGCGCCGATCGCGTGACCGAACTGCACCCCGAACATCGTGGCGCCGATGCGCTCCATCATCGCCGCCGGATCCATCCCGGCCATCCCCGGCATGCCCGGCATCCCCGGGATCCCCTCGGCTCCGCCCATCTGCCCCAGCTGCGCGGAGATCGCCTCGCCGATCGCGCCGGCCATGTACATGGCCACTGGCTCCACGATCGGCTTCCAGCGCGGCAGGGTGCGCGCCAGCCACGTCCCGCGGCTGTAGACCTCCAGCTCCGTGGAGGGCACATCGATCGCGAGCACCGGATCCAGCCACAGTCGCGCCACCTGCGCTGCCTGCCGCAGCTGCGCCACCTGTTCGTCGCTCGGCCCCGGGTCGCCGGGGGTGCCGGAGGGATCGGGCGCCCCCGGGATGCCCTCCTGCCCGGCGGCGGTGCGGCGCGCCACATCCTCGGCGAGCTGCCAGTTCACGCCCTCGTTGCCGCCGGTGAACATCTGCTGCATCTGCGCGGCGGCAGCCCGCAGCACCGCGGGATCCTGCGGCAGGTTGGCCTGCTGCGCGAGCGCCGACAGATCCATCCCATCGAGCGCTCCCTCGGGCAGGGCCTGCCCGAACGTCTCCTCGAGGAAGCGCTTCAGGGCCTCCTCGTCCATACCCCCGGGGCCGCCCGGGTTCGGCTGGTCATTCATGGCCACCTCCAGCGTCGCGTTGGTCACCCAGCGTACCCACGGCCTGCTGGATCCAGCCTCCATCCTGCGGTCCGCTTCGCTCTGGGCGCAGCGAGCCCGGGGCGCAGCGGGCTCCGTACACCTGGTGGGGCACAATGGCCGCGTGACCCCTCCTGCTCCCGCGCCCTCGCGCGGCTCCCGTCTGCGCGCCCTCGCCGGTCGCGCGGTCGACGACGCCCAGCTGTTCCGTCCGCGCCTGGCGATCGGCTCGCTGCTGGTGCTGTGCGCCCTGCTGCTGGGCGGGATGCTGATGCCGGTGCCGTATGTGATCGAGAGCCCCGGCCCGGCGATCGACGTGCTCGGCGAGTACGAGGACGAGGAGATTCTCACCATCGAAGGCGTTCAGACCTACCCGACCGATGGCACGCTCATGATGACCACCGTCTCCGTGGACGGCGGCCCCGGGTACACCGTCACCCCTGTCGAGGTGGTGGTCGCCTGGTTCGACCGCTCCCGCATGGTGATGCCGCGCGAGCTGCTGTTCCCCAAGGGGCAGACCCGCGAGGAGACCACGCTGCAGAACACCGTCGCGATGGGCTCCTCCCAGCAGGGAGCGGTCGCCGTCGCGCTCGATGAGCTGGATATCGACTACGAGGACACGGTCCTGGTGGCAGGGGTACAGGAGGGCGCCCCGGCCGATGGGACCCTGCAGGCCGGGGACGTGATCCTCGCCGTGGACGGCACGGAACCGACCGATGTGGCCTCCGCCCAGACGCTCATCGGCGACGTCGCGGGGGAGAAGATCCCGCTGCGGATTCTCCGCGACGGCGAGGAGCTGGACGTTAAGGTCCCCGCCCACGTCGTGGACGGCGCGCGCCAGATGGGCATCCTCCTGGGCCGCGGCCACGACTTCCCCTTCGACGTGAACATCGGTGTCGGCGCGATCGGCGGCCCCAGCGCCGGGATGATGTTCTCCCTGTCGGTGTACGACGAGCTGACCCCGGGGGCGCTCACGGGCGGCCACCGCATCGCCGGGACCGGCACCATCGAGGAGGACGGCGCGGTCGGCGCAATCGGCGGGATCCGCCAGAAGATGGTGGGCGCCCAGGCCTCCGAGGCGGAGTTCTTCCTCGCCCCCGCCGCGAACTGCGAGGAGGTCATCGGCTTTGAACCCGAGGGCCTCGAGGTCGTGGCCGTCTCCACCTTCGACGACGCCCTGCAGGCCACCGAGACCATCGCCGCCACCGGCACGGTGGAGGGCCTGCCCACCTGTGAGGACGTGAGTTCCTGATGAGCAGACGCACCCGACGCACCGCCCCGGCCCCCACCGTCGTGTTCGACTTCGGCGGGGTGCTCTCTGCCGGGCACGACCCGGTGCCGGATCTGCACGAGCTGCTGGGCGGAGATGCGGCGGCGCTTCAGGAGGCGCTGTGGCGCGAGCGCGCCGCCTACGACGCCGGCCAGATCAGCGCCGCCGACTATTGGGGTGCGGTCGCCGCCGCGGTGGGAGTGGAGAACCTCAGCGAGCCGGAGGTCGCCGAACTGCAGGACGCGGACAACCGCTACTTCCTGCGCCTGGACCCGGCTTCGCGTGCCCTCCTGCATGACCTGGCGCGCAACCAGGTGCGCCTGGTGCTGCTGTCCAATGCCTCGCGCGGCTTCGGGGAAGCGGTGCGGCAGGCGGACTGGTTCGAGGCCTTCTCCTTCGCGATCATCTCTGGGGAAGAAGGCATGCTCAAGCCCGATCCGGAGATCTACCGGATCCTGCTCGAAGTGCTCTCCCACGAGACCGGCGGGGTGAGCAACCCCTCCGCCGTGATCTTCTTCGACGACCGCGAGGCGAACGTCGACGCCGCTCGAGAGCTCGGGATCGACGCACACCTGTGGCCCCGCAACGGCGAACAGGGCGAGAGCGAGGGGGCAGCGGACAGCGGCGAGCATGGGGCCAAGATCGCCCGGCGGGTCCTCGCCGAGCGGGGCGTGGCCCTGGACTGACC
This sequence comes from Brachybacterium sp. Marseille-Q7125, assembly GCF_023062615.1. Lineage (NCBI taxonomy): Bacteria > Bacillati > Actinomycetota > Actinomycetes > Micrococcales > Dermabacteraceae > Brachybacterium > Brachybacterium sp. Marseille-Q7125. Next base: position 12,914 of record NZ_JALLAL010000020.1, read on the forward strand.
GTCCCGACGGGGGCCGACGGGACCGGCGCTCGAGCGACGGAGCGCCGACGATCAGGCCACCGATTGATCAGGCCACTGCCGGTCAGGCCATCGCTGCTCAGGCCACCGCCGCGTTCTGTCCGCGCGCTCGTCGCCCCGTAGATGCAGCAGGACAACGCTGGGGCCCGCGAGGCTGCCGTCGGCGGCCCCGGCGAGTGAGCTGATGCACCGCGGGGACGCCGCGGCCCCTCGTCGGGCCGACGCCGGAGTGCACGCGGGGTGATCCCGCCGCTCACCCGGTATCGTTGCCCGGAGGCCCGCCCCCTGCGCGAGGCCGCGAAACGTTTGAACCACCAGGGAGAACACTGTGGCAGAGTTCATCTACACGATGTACAAGGCCCGTAAGGCCGTCGGTGACAAGGTCATCCTCGATGACGTCACCATGAGCTTCTATCCGGGCGCGAAGATCGGCATGGTGGGCCCCAACGGCGCCGGGAAGTCCACCATCCTGAAGATCATGGCGGGCCTGGACCAGCCCTCCAACGGCGAGGCGCGCCTCAGCCCCGGCTACAGCGTGGGCATCCTCCTGCAGGAGCCGCCGCTGGATGAATCCAAGACCGTGCTGGAGAACGTCCAGGAGGGGATGGGGGACCTGTACCGCAAAGTCCAGCGCTTCAACGAGATCGGCGAAGAGATGGGTCAGCCCGATGCTGACTTCGACGCGCTGATGGAGGAGATGGGCAAGCTCCAGACCGAGATCGACGCCGCGAACGGCTGGGACCTCGACTCCCAGCTCGAGCAGGCTATGGACGCGCTGCGCTGTCCGCCCGGCGATGAGCCCGTCACCCATCTCTCCGGTGGTGAGCGCCGCCGCGTGGCCCTGTGCAAGCTGCTGCTGGAGAAGCCGGACCTGCTGCTGCTGGATGAGCCCACCAACCACCTCGACGCCGAATCCGTGCTGTGGCTCGAGCAGCACCTGCAGCAGTACGAGGGCGCCGTCATCGCCGTTACCCACGACCGCTACTTCCTCGACCACGTGGCCGAGTGGATCGCCGAGGTGGACCGCGGGCACCTCTACCCCTACGAGGGCAACTACTCCACCTATCTCGAGACCAAGGAGAAGCGCCTCGAGGTCCAGGGCAAGAAGGACGCCAAGCTCGCCAAGCGCCTCAAGGAGGAGCTGGAGTGGGTGCGCTCCAACGCCAAGGGCCGACAGGCCAAGTCCAAGGCGCGTCTGGCCCGCTACGAGGAGATGGCTGCTGAGGCCGAGCGCACCCGCAAGATCGACTTCGAGGACATTCAGATCCCGCCGGGGCCGCGGCTGGGCAACCAGGTCATCGACGCCAAGAACATCCGCAAGGGCTTCGGCGACCGCGTGCTCATCGACGACCTGTCCTTCTCGCTGCCGCCGAACGGCATCGTCGGCGTCATCGGCCCCAACGGCGTGGGCAAGACCACGCTGTTCAAGACCATCGTGGGCCTCGAGCCGCTGGATGGCGGCGAGTTGACGATCGGCCAGAGCGTGAAGCTCAGCTACGTGGACCAGAACCGCGAGAACATCGACCCGGAGAAGACCCTGTGGGAGGTCGTCTCCGACGGGCTGGACTTCATTCAGGTGGGCAAGGTGGAGATCCCCTCGCGCGCCTATGTCTCCAAGTTCGGCTTCAAGGGTCCGGACCAGCAGAAGAAGGCCGGCGTGCTCTCCGGTGGTGAGCGCAACCGGCTGAACCTGGCCCTGACCCTCAAGCAGGGCGGCAACGTGCTGCTGCTCGATGAGCCCACCAACGACCTGGACGTCGAGACCCTGAGCTCGCTCGAGAACGCACTGCTGGAGTTCCCGGGCTGCGCCGTGGTCGTCACGCACGACCGCTGGTTCCTGGACCGTGTGGCCACGCACATCCTGGCCTACGAGGGCACCGAGGAGAATCCCGCGAACTGGTACTGGTTCGAGGGCAACTTCGAGGCGTACCAGAAGAACAAGGTGGATCGCCTGGGCGAGGAGGCGGCGCGCCCGCACCGCGTCACCTACCGCCGCCTCACCCGCGACTGACGCCGGGCGCGGGGGCGCTGCCGGGCGCGTCTGCGCGGCGCCTGCGTTGGCCCGCCCGCGCGTGCCCGCGTTGGCCCGCCCGCGCGTGCCCGCGTCGGCCCACCCGCAAATGTGAGCTTTGGTGGCATGTTCCTGCCGAACATGCCACCAAAGCTCACATTTACGCACTCAGGGACGCGGGCGGACGCAGGCGGCGAGTGGTGTGCAGGCGAGCATGGCGCGTGGGGCGCGGGGCGCAGGCGGCGAGTGGTGTGCAGGCGAGCATGGGCGCGGGGGCGCAGGCCGCGAGTCGGGTGCAGGCGAGCATGGGTGCGTGGGGTGCGGGCAGCGTGTGCGGGGAGCGCCCTGCGGCGGTGCGTCAGCCTCCGATGGTGTTCAGCGCCGGGTCCAGGCTCGCGACGATGCGCGGGGAGGGGCTGCCGGACTGCTGACCGGGCTTCATCTCGCGGGTGATGAACAGCTTGTCCACCTCCGCCTCGGCGCTGACCTCGATGACGCCATCGGCCCCGACCTCCAGCACCCCGAGGTCCCGATCCACGCCCTCGTGGTGGCCCCACAGCTGCAGGACCTCGCCCTCGTACTCCTGCACGCCCTCGGCGCGCAGCACCACGGTGTCGGCCGTGATCACCGCCAGCCACGTCCCGTTGTCGCTGGCCCCGCGCACGATCTGCGCGCCATCAGCCATGGTGGCCTCGGCCCAGGCGTGGGTGAAGTCCTGCGAGGCATTCAGATCACGCCGCACATCCCACAGCAGCCCTCCCAGTACGAGTGCGGCCACCAGGGCGATCACCGCCACGCTGCGGGAGAGCCAGGGGGCACGGCGGGGCTTCCACCGCTGCTCGCGCTCACGGCGCCGCTGCTGCCGGCGGGTTCGACGGGACCGCGAGGCCTCATCGGCCGGACGGAACGCGAAGGAGGGGGCCGACGCATCCGCGTCAGCGCTCTCACCCGGGTGCATCGGGGCCGGTTCCGCATCCGGCGGCAGGGGTGTCGCGGCGGAGGACGCGGAGGTGCCCGAGCGCATCCCCCCGGCCATGGCGGGCGGCCCCACCATCCGGCGCTGCGTATCGGTGCCGAGCACCGGGGTCGCGTAGTCGCCTCGATAGGCGGTCTCAGGCCCCGGCGCCGGTGCAAGCGGTCCCGTGGGGGCGGGGGTGGTACCCGACGGGGAACCGCCCGGCACGGTGTTGCCCGCGGCACCGGCACCTGTCGGCGCGATCGACCCTGCCGCCCCGGGCGGCGGCCCCACCCCCGGCAGCGGCAGATCGGTCACCTGCGCAGCGCCGCCCGCAGGCGCTGCGCCGAAGCCCTCCAGCACCGGGATCCGCAGATCGTGCGAGGGCGGCACCGCGGTCAGTACGGTCAGGCGCGCCGCGCCCTCGATCGCATGCCGATGCACGATCGCGGTCTCCGCGGTGGCGGTGAGCTCGCGCAGTCGCTGCTGCTCACCCGCATCGGCCAGAGCCAGGGCATCCAGCGCTGCGAGCGCGCGGGTCTCCACATCATCGGTCCCGCCCAGTGACACCAGCCGATCCAGCACCGTGGAGAATAGCACCGCGGCGCGCTGACGCTCCGGGCCGGTCATCGTGAAGCGACCCTGCGCGGCGGATTCCACGATCACGCGCTCGTGCGGCGCGAGATCCAGCAGCACCCGCAGCACCTCCGCCTCCCGACGGTCCCGGGTGCGATCCAGCGGGGACTCCGGGCCCACCAGGGAGCGCACATCACCATCGGCCCGCGCGGTGACCACGGCCCGACGGGCCCGGTCCAGGACAGCCGCCTCCCCGGGCAGGCCGCTCGCAGCCAGGGCCGCGGCATCGCGCAGCACCGAGCGCAGCACGGAGATGGTCGCCTTCTCTGCCTTCGCCGTGGAGCCGGTGACATGCACGGCGAGTCCGTGGATGCGCGGCGCTAGGGTGCCGACGAGGGATGCTGCCGCCTGCTGGTCGCCGAGCGCCGCCCGGCGCAGCAGCGAGCGCACCGGGTCGAGGCGGTCGCTCAGGTCGATCGTGTCCTCGAGGACCGCCGGGATCTCCCCGGTGCCGCGGATCTCGCTCATGCGGGTCCCTGCTGCGGCTTGACCCGGATCATGCCTTCCTGGGTCACGGTCGCCACAAGCGCCCCGGAGCGGTCGAACATATGCCCTTGGGCGAGGCCCCGCCCGCCCGCGGCGGAGGGGGAGCGCTGCACGTACAGCAGCCAGTCATTGGCATCCACGTGCTGGTGCCACCAGATCGCGTGATTCACGGTGGCGAGCCGCAGCCCCGGGGTGATCCAGCTCAGGCCCTGCCGACGCAGGATCGGCTCAAACGGCGTGTAGTCGCTTGCGAAGGCGAGGATCGCATCGTGTGTGAGCGCCGGGGCGTTGACGGGGGCGAGGGTGCGCATCCACACCATCTGTGCATCGGCCATGTCGCTGGCCGGGTCGGGGCGCAGGTAGATCGGGTCGGTGACGTGCCGGATGTCGATGGGGCGCTGCGTAGCCCAGTACTGCGCGACCGGGTGGTCGATGTCGGCGAGGACCTCCGCGGTGGTGGGCAGACCCTCGGGGTCCGGCGCCTCGGGGGCGCGTTCGAAATGCTCGAGCCCCTCCTGCTGCTCCTGGAACGACGCGGTCATCGCGAGGATGGTGCGCTCGTCCCCGCCGTCGCGACCGGGCTGGGTGGCCAGCACGCGGCGTACGGAGAAGGAGCCGCCGTCGCGCAGCGCATCGACCTGGAAGCGGATGGGATGCTCCGGATCGCCGGGCGCCAGGAAATAGGAGTACATCGAGTGGATGCGCCGCCCCTCGGGGACGGTGCGGCCGACGGCGGTGACCGCCTGCCCCATGACCTGGCCACCGAACACGTGCCCGCCGGGCTGGGGGCTGGAGTCCCCGCGGAAGGCGGCGACCGTGGTAGGGGCGGCCAGGTGTTCCTCGAGCGGCACCGGCTCGAGGTTCAGCAGGTCCACGAGGCTGGAGGCCACCTGGGCGGGGTCCGGAGAGCGCGAGGTCATGGGCTCGATCGTAGCGGCCTAGCATGGCAGACATGACTTCAGACTCCACTGCCCCCGCCCCGGATTCCGCTGCGGACGCTGTCACTGAGACCGCCTCGGATGCCGCCCGTCCGGACAGCGCCCCCGCCTCACGGGCCCCGTCGGCCCCCACCGATGCTGACGCGTCCGCGTTCCTGGACATCCCGGTCGATGTGCGCTGGACGGATCTGGACGCCTACGGGCATGTGAACAATGCCGCGATGCTGCGCCTGCTGGAGGAGGCACGGATCGCGGCGTTCTGGCCGGCGCCCGAGGAGCAGGTCGCGCTCGGCGCTCCCACCCCGCGCATCGCCCTGCCCACCTCCGGGGCGGGCTCGACGGTGCATACGGTGATCGCCTCCCAGCGCATCGAATACGCCCGGCAGCTGGGGTACCGACGGGACGGGGTGCTCGTGCGGCTGTGGATCCCGCGGATCGGCGGGGCGAGCCTGGATGTGGACTACCAGGTCATCACGCGCGATGACCCGCAGGCGGCAGCGCCGTATGCGCGCGCCCGCACCGTCGTGGTGCTCGTGGATGCGTCCACCGGTAAGCCCGTGCGGATCGATGAGGACTCCCGGGCGCGTCTGCAGCGGTTCCAGGCCCCGGCGCTCACCTTCCGCGACTGAGCCAGTCCTGCCTCAGTTCAGCCGGTCCGGCACATCCTGTCCGGCCGCGGGTGCGGGGCCGCCGTCGTAGGTGTTCACGAGCGAGTGCGCCGCCCGCTCGAGGTAGTCCCACAGCGTCTGCTCGTGCAGCGGCGGCAGCTCGAGGGAGTCCACCGCGGTGCGCATATGCCGCAGCCACGCATCGCGGGCCGCAGGGGAGACGGGGAAGGGGGCGTGGCGCATGCGCAGCCGCGGGTGGCCGCGCTCAGCGCCGTAGGTCTTGGGGCCGCCCCAGAACTGCATGAGGAACGTGGCCAGGCGATGCTTCGCGCCGCTCAGGTCCTCCTCGGGGTACATGGGGCGCAGCAGCTCATCATCGGCCACTCCCTCGTAGAAGCGGTCCACGAGCGCCGTGAACGTCGCCGCGCCGCCGACGGCTTCGTAGAAGCTGATCTGTTCGCCATCGTCGCTGCGGGGCGGTCCGGCCGGCTGCAGGGGGATCGTCATGGGGTGGGTCCTTCCCGGTGGGGCGCCTCAGGCGCGGTGGGCCTCGACGAAGCGGGGCATGGCGAAGGCGATGTCGCTCGCGGCGAAACCGGCGCGGATGCGGGCGCGCAGCTCGCGCTCCACTCCCCACTGCTCGCCGGGCGGGGTACGGACGGTGACGCGGCGCTGATACCGGTTGCCGTCCACATCGAGGATGCCGCTGAGCTCGGCCGGCGTCAGCTGCAGCTCGCCCCATTCCTCATCGGCGGCAAAGGTGTCCAGGACGTCCTGCACCACGTGGGTGACGGTCGCATCGTCGGCGCCGGCGTCGATGTCCAGCACCACCACTGCCGTGGAGAAGCCGCGCGCATAGTTGCCCACCCGGATAATCTCGCCGTTGCGCACCGTCCACAGCACCCCGTCCAGGCCACGCACCTGCGTGGCGCGAAGGTTCACCGACTCCACCGTGCCCTCGGCGTACTCCAGGTCCACCCAGTCACCGACGGCGACGATGTCCTCGAACAGCATCACCACCCCGGCGATGACGTCCTTGATGATGGTCTGCGCGCCGATGCCAGCCGCGAGCCCCACCACGCCGAGGGAGGCGATCACGGGGGCGACGTTCACCCCGATCTCCGAGAGGATCATCACGGTCGCGACGGCCCACACCACCATGCGCGCGATGTTGCGGGAGACGCTCGAGAGGGTGTCGGCGCGCTGCTCCCGGCGGGCCTGCGCGGCCTTCTGCGAGCGCGGATCGCGGCGGATCACCGAGCCGGTGACCGACGACAGCTTCGAGGAAGAGTCCACCATCGTGGTGAAGAAGCGCCGCAGCAGCCAGGAGACCAGCCAGCTGACCACGGCAGCGACCACGAGGATCACGACGATCTTCAGACCGCGGGTCAACAGCCAGCTCACCGCCTGGTCCGCGAGGGTGAGGGCCTCACCGGGGGACGGGGAGGCCAGCAGCGAGCCGGGGGAGAGAAGCAGATCAGGCATGCTCCGACCCTAACGCCCGCTGCGCCGCAGACGCCGGATGCCCGGGGCGAGGTCCCTCACCCCGGGTATTCCGAGTGCGCAATCTATCTCAGCGTCCGACGGTCACTGCGTCCGACGGGCCCCGTGCCCATCGGCCCCTGCGCACACGCCATGCGGCCCCCTGCGCACACGGCATGGCGCACAGGGGGCCGACGGGGCACGTGGGGCGTCAGGCGATATCGGCGGCGCGCACCCGCTGCTGGCGGGCCACGGTGTCGCGGCCCTCCACGATGATGCGGCGCAGCCCGAAGGGCGCATCCTCATGCTCGGCCAGCCACGCATCGGCCGCATCCAGCACCTGCTGGCCGCCGTAAGCGTGCGGGAAGTAGCCGGCCACCAGACGGGTCGCGATCTCATTGGAGCGGGTGTCCCACACCTTCTGGATCACATCGAAGTAGCGCTGCCGGTAGGGCGCCAGCAGTGACTCATCGGCCACCCGGCGGAAGCCCTGCACCACCGCGGTGATCGACTCGTTGGCCAGCTCGTCCTTCTTGACGGTGCGCTTCCACGCCTTGGCCTTGGCGACCTCGGTGGGCAGCGCCGCCATGGCGGTCAGGGCCTGCTTGCGGCCGGACTGGGTGTCATCGGCCGCGAGCTGCTCGTCGATGCCCGCGGAGTCGATCCCGCCCAGCATCGCCAGGGCGATCACGATCTTCCAGCGCAGATCGGTGTCGATCTCGCGGCCCGGCAGCGTGACCTGCCCGCCCAGCAGCCCCTCCAGGGTGTGGCGGTGCTCCTCGGTGCGGGCCAGACGCGTGAACGTCTCCACCAGCTGCAGCTGCGTATCCGAACCGGCCTCGGCGGCCTGCGCCAGCTCCCACACGGCGTCCGCGGCTTCTGCGGTGCGCACGCCCCGCTGCTCGGGGGCGGCGTAGGGGCCGCTGACGGTCTCCAGCTGCTGGAGCAGGGTCCGCACCACCGAGGAGGAGGTCTCCCCGGACAGGTTCGTCAGCAGCAGCTCTTGGTAGCGGCGGCTGGGGAGCTCGGCATCGCGCACCATGTCCCAGGCGGCCGACCACAGCAGTGTGCGGGCCAGCGGATCCTCGAGCTCGCGCAGATGCTCCATCGCCACGGCCAGAGAATCCTCATCCAGGCGCACCTTCGCGTAGGCGAGGTCGCCGTCGTTGACCAGCCACAGATCGGCCGTCTGCCCGGCGAGCTCGGGGATCTCGGTGCGCTCACCGTCCACGTCGGTCTCCACCGAGGTGGTGCGCACCAGGGCGCCGTCCTGCACGGTGAAGCCGCCGATGCGCAGCCGGTGCGGGCGCAGGGTGCGATGCTCCTCCGGGGCGGTCTGGAGGACCTCGAAGCGCGTGACCGTCCCGTCGGCGTCCTTCTCAATCTCCGGGGTGAGAGTGTTCACGCCGGCCTGCTGCAGCCACAGCTGCGCCCACGTGGTGAGGTCGCGGCCGCTGGTCTTCTCGAGCTCGACCAGCAGATCGGTCAGCTCCGTGTTGCCCCAGGCGTGCTTGGCGAAGTAGGTGCGCACCCCGGCGAAGAACTCCTCGCGGCCCACGTAGGCCACGAGCTGGCGCAGCACCGAGGCGCCCTTGGCGTAGGTGATGCCGTCGAAGTTCGTCTCGACCGCGTCGAAGTCCACCATGTCGGCGACGATCGGGTGGGTGGAGGGCAGCTGGTCCTGCTGGTAGGCCCAGCCCTTCTCCGACAGGGCGAAGGTGGTCCAGGCGTCGGTCCACCGCGTCACCTCGGCGGAGGCGAGCGTGGAGGCGTACTCAGCGAAGGACTCGTTCAGCCACAGGTCATCCCACCAGCGCATGGTCACCAGGTCCCCGAACCACATGTGCGCGAGCTCGTGGAGGATGGTGAGGTCGCGCCGCTCGCGGATTGCGTCGGAGACATCGGAGCGGAACACGTAGGACTCGACGTAGGTGATCGCCCCGGGGTTCTCCATTGCGCCCATGTTGTATTCGGGCACGAACACCTGGTCGTACTTGCGGAACGGGAAGTCCTGGTCGAAGGCCTCTTCGTAGAAGTCGATGCCGGCACCGGTGACGTCGATGACGTTCTGGGCATCCACATGCTCGGCCAGCGACGCGCGCGCGTACACGCCCATCGGGATGGTGCGGCCGTCGCGGGTCTGCCAGGAGCCCTCCCCGCCCTGGTAGTTCCCGGCGATGAGCGCCACCAGGTAGGTGGAGATCCGCTCGGTGGGCTCGAAAGCCCAGGTCGCAGTGTTCTCGCCGGCCGCGGAGGGGTCCGGAGTGGGGGCGTTGGAGATGACCCGCCAGTGGTCGGGGGCGGTGACGGTCAGCTGGTAGGTGGCCTTGAGGTCGGGCTGCTCGAAGCAGGCGAACATGCGCCGAGCGTCGGAGACCTCGAACTGGGTGTACAGGTACACCTCATCGTCCACGGGGTCCACGAAGCGGTGCAGGCCCTCGCCGGTGTTCATGTAGCGGCCGGTGGCGAGGATCCGCAGCGTGTTCTCGCCCTCGACCAGGGCGGGCAGCTTCACGCGGGCCCCGTCGAAGTGGGAGGCGGGATCGGCCAGCAGCTCGCCGTTGAGCTCGATCTCCTGCACGGATTCGCCGATGAAGTCCACGAACGTCTCGGTTGCCTCCGTGGAGGAGAAACGCAGCGTGGTCTCGGTGAGGAAGGTCCGCGGATCCGTGGTCAGGTCCAGGCGGATGGCGTAGGTATCAGTGCTGAGGAAGGAGGCGCGACGGCGCGCCTCGTCCCGGGTGAGGTTCTCGGATGACATGGGCACCATCCTGCCACCCGGCCGCGGGACCCGCAGGCGAACAGGTCCTCGGGTGCGGGGCGTGGCGGGCAGGTGCGTCGCTGCGCGAAGTGATTCCCGATGAAGCAACGGTTCCGACTCACTTTCGAGTCGAAAACGATGCTTTTCGGCATCACGCGCAGCTGTTTGCGGAGCAGGTCAGCGCCGCGTGAGGTCCAGCTCCCAGCTGTAGTGCTCGGGCAGGCGTGGAATCTGCCAGTTCGGGTCGGGGAAGAAGTACTCGTAACCGGCGGCGAAGGGGTAGGTCCACTCGGCGATGTGCTGCTCCGCCTCGCGTCCGGCCTCGCGGATGCCCGCCACTTCCTCGGGGCTGAAGTAGCCGGTGCGCTCGGCGCCTTCCAGCTCGTCCTCGTCCTTGTAGTGCCAGTCGCGGCGCGGCAGCACCACCAGGTCCAGCACCAGGTCACGGGTCCGCACTCCCTCGGAGGTGCGCTCATACGGTGTCTCGAGGTTCACGTAGTAGCAGCCCAGCGACCCGTCGTCCTTGTAGAACAGCCAGATCGAATAGGGCTTGTCCGGCAGGCCGATCATGAGGATGCCGTTGCCGGTCCACAGCTGCTTGGACTGCACCCGACGGGCGGTGAACATGCCCTCATCGCCGGCACGGCGCAGCGCCGCCCCGGATTCGAGGACGGGCAGCAGCACCTCGGTGCCGGGGGCGATCCACACCACCACCCCGCGGTCGTCATCGAGCACGACGGTGCCGGGGCGGACGGTGCGGGTGGGGTGCTGTGGGGTGTAGTAGGTCCAGGTCACCTGGTCGCCGGGCGACCAGCGCGGGGTCGAAGACATGGTGGGGTTCCTGGCCGGCTCGGCCTCCGCGGACGCCCCGTACCGTCCGGCCACCGGGCCGGGGCTGCTCTGCCCGAGAAGGGGTAGGCGTATGGCTCGACCCTACCGCGTCGGCAGATCCATCCGCGGCGGCGCGCCGTCAGCCCAGCCCAGCCCCATCAGCTCAGCGCCAGCCCTATCAGCTCAGCGCCAGCCCTATCAGCTCAGCGCCAGCCCTATCAGCTCGGCGGGAGCCCCGCCACCTCAGCGCCAGCCCCATCAGCCGAGAGCGAGCACCGCGAGCGTCCCCGCCCCCACCAGACACACCGCTGACCCGACCAGCATCACGCTGCCCAGCACCGTGCGGACGGCTCGGCGTCGCGCCACCTCGCGCGGCACGGTCGGATCCGTGGCCGGCCCCAGGGAGCCCGGCTCGAGCGGCAGGAACGGGGAGACGGGGGTGGGGGAGTAGGCGACCGATCCGGCGGCCCCGACGGGGGCGGCCCCGCCGGCTGGGGAGGCCCCACGTGCTGGGGTCTGCTCTGAGGCCGGCGCCGCGGACTGCGGGGTCAGCGGGGTCGTGGCCACCGGGGATGGTGCAGACGCAGAACGCGCAGCGCCCGATGGTGACTGCCCGGGCGCTGAGGTGGAAACTCGCGTGGGATGGCTCTGCGCGGTGATGCGCTCATGCAGACCCGGAGCCGCCGGGGCGATGCTGCCGGGCCCATCGGCCCCCACCTCCGCGGCGGGCACCGAACCCGGCGGCGGCGCGGGAATCCGATCACGCACGACGAAGGGCTCGCCGTCGGCGCGCAGCGACCACGACTCGGACGCCGACGGATCCGCCACCGGCAGCAGATCCCGGGCCTCCGCGGCGCTCGGACGCATGAGCGGATCCGGATCCAGCATCCGCAGCAGCACCCACATGAGCGAACGCGCGGCCGGATCGCTGCTCGCCGCCAGAACGCGGCGCACCCGCAGCGCCGGATCCTGCTGCTCCGCCTCGGGCAGATCCGCCAGCCGCACCGGCTCGAGCGCTTCCAGGGCGCAGGCCGCCGCGGCCCACACATCCTGTGACCCGCCGGAGCCTTCGCCGATCCGTACCTCGGGGGCGATGAAGCCGGGGGTGCCAGCCACCATCCCGGTGTCTGTTAGGCGGATGTCCTGCTCGTGCAGGGCGATTCCGAAATCCGCGAGCAGCAGATGCGGGGCCGTTTCCCCGCTGAGCTGCAGCAGCAGGTTCGCGGGCTTCACATCGCGGTGCACCCAGCCGGCCGCATGCAGGGCCGCGAGGCCATCCAGCAGCTGCCGCAGCAGATGCGCCACGAGTCCGGGGCTGAGCGCCCCCTGCTCCCGGAGCGCATCGGCCACCGTCCCGCCGTGGATCAGTGGCATGACCAGCACGATCGTGTCATCCTCGGCGACCCATGTGTACGGCGGCAGCAGATGCGGATGCGAGCCCAGATCCTGTGCGCCGCCGACGGTCTGCTCGCGCACGAAGCGCAGCACTTCCGCGCCATCGCGCTGGAGCATCACCTTCGCGGCGCACACTGCCTCGTATCGGCGGTCCACGGCGCGCCACAGCGACCCGGAGGCGCCGCGGGCGAGAGGGTCGATCAGTGCGATGCGACCGGCGATGACATCGGCCATGATGGGGCACATGCTAGAGCACTCGCGCGCCCGCCGACCCCGCCGCTCCCTGGGGGCCGCGCTCATCGGGTGCCTCCTGCTGACCTTCGCTCCGCTGAGCGTCATCCCCGCCGCCGCGGACCCGGCCGAGGAGCCTTCCATCCCCGAGGGCGCCTACGCCGCGACCGGCACCGAGGTGGCCGGCGGCTCCTCGATCGCGCAGGCCACCACGATCGAGCCGGGCCAGTACCGCGACTCCTTCGAGACCGGGCCCGATGCCGAGGGTGAGGGCGGCACCGTGAAGTACTACAAGGTGGAGCTTGACCCGGGGGAGCGGATCCACGCGGCCGCGACCATCGCCGCCCCGGCTCCTGCGGAGGGGATCGAGGACTCCTATGGCACGCGGCTTGACGCGGATCTCACCGTGGTGACCGCCTCCGGGGACTCCTGCATCGCCGATTCCGAGCAGGGCATCGGCGATCCGAGCACCGGTGCGGGGCCGGTGACCGCCACGGTGCTGTCCGGGGCGCTCGGGCCGGAGGAATGCCCCGGCAGCGCCCTGTTCCTGCGTGTGCAGCGCCGCGGCGAGGTCTTCGCCGAGCAGCCGCTGCCCATGGAAGTGCAGGTGGCTGTACAGCCGGCAGGACTGGCCGCCGGACAGCCGTCGGTCACCGAACCCCAGGACGACGACGGCGCGAGCCCCATCGCCCCCGCCGATGCCGAGCCGCTCACCCCCGGGCGGTCCCTCGCCGATCCGAAGGAGGTGGGCCCGGGTTCCGTGGTGCTCGAGCTGAACCCCGGGCAGAGCGCGGTGCTGTCCATCCCCGTCGAGCTCGGGCAGCGTCTGCGCTGGCGCACCGAGATCACCGCCGCTCCGCCGGATGCCGGGCAGATGTCCCTGCGCGTGCACAACAGCGCCCGCGAACTCGTGCCCGTCGGCGGCGGCAGCTGGCAGATCGGGGCAGTCGGAGATATCGCCGGCGGTGGCATGCCCGCCCCGTTGGCGCTGGGCAATCGCGGCGCCGATGACTCTGGGATCGCCTCCACCTGGCTGCCCGGTCAGCAGCGCGTCATCATCACCCGCCTGCCCCGCACGGTCGACGCCGAGTCCGAGAAGCCCGAGGGCTCAGAGCCGGTGCGGCTGATCCTCACCCTCGAGGTCGAGGGCCAGGCGCAGGATAGCGAGGACGTGCTGGACCTCGGTCGCGACGACAGCACCCTGGACTGGCAGCGCGTCGCCATGCTCGCCGGCGCCGGGGCGCTGGGGCTTCTGGGCATCGTCCTGCTCACCGGTGGGGTGCTCGTGCTGCGCCGCCGCGGCTGAGAGGCCCGGGACCGTCGGGATGCAGGCCGGGACCGCGCCGCCGTACCGGTCAGCCCGACCAGGCCTCCCATAGCCGTCCGTACACTCCGCCGAGCGCCACCAGCTGCTCATGCGTGCCCTGCTCCACCACGGAGCCGTCCTCCATGACGAGGATCCGGTCCGCCTCCTTCGCCTGCGAGAGCCGATGGGCGACGATCACCGTGGTGCGGCCGCGGGCCACCTCGAGCGCCGCACGCTCGAGGACGCGCGCCCCGGAGGAGCCCTCATCGGCCGTGGCCTCATCGAGGATCAGCACCTGCGGATCCTGCAGGGCGATCCGCGCGAGCGCCAGCTGCTGAGACTGCTCGGCCGTCAGCCGCTCGCCCTTCTCACCCACCTCGGTGTCCAGGCCCTGCGGCAGCTCGAGCGCCCACGCCTCCGCATCGACGATCCGCAGCGCCTGAAGCAGCTGCTCCTCGGTCGCCTCGGGGCGGGCCAGCCGCAGATCCTCCGCGAGAGTGCCGCGGAAGACGTGCACATCCTGCGAGACGATGCTCGCGTGCGACCGGATCGCCTCGAGGGCCGCGCGGCGCAGATCCGCACCGCCGTGCAGCACGCGGCCGTGGCGTGGCTCGAGAGTGCCGGCGAGGATCGAGGCGAGCGTGGACTTCCCCGCCCCGGACGCCCCGACCAGCGCGATCGTCTCCCCGGCGGCGATGTCTAGGTCGATCGGCTGCAGCACCACATGCTCGGTGCCGTCCTCATCCTCGAGGTAGGCGTGGGAGACGCCGCGCAGACGGATCGACGCATCCGCGGGGACCTCCGCGCCGGGGGAGGCCGCGGGATCGATCGTCTCGATCACCCCCACCATGCGGGTGAGGGACGCGGCGGCCGCCTGCACATCATCGAGGCTGAAGATGAGGTTCATCATCGGCCACAGCAGGCTGATGAGGTACAGCGCCGCCGCGGTCACAAGCCCCACCGGGGCGCCGGAGACGTTCACCATCACGTAGCCCAGGATCAGCACCAGGGCGATCGCGATGTTTTCCGGCCACACCATGAACCGCACGAGCCGCACGACCATCGTCATCACCCGCATGCCGAGCACCACCGCCGCCTCGGACAGCACCGCGACGTGACGGGTCTCGCGGCGCTCGATGCCATAGGCGTGCACGGTGGGGATGCCGTGGATCGCCGAGAGCAGACCCTGGGCGCGGGCCCCCATCGCCACGCGCTCCCGCCGGTAGATCGGGGCGGTGCGCCGCAGGTACCACACGGCGGCACCCAGATACATCGGCACCACCACGGCCAGCAGGATCAGCAGCCACGGGGAGAGGGTGACCATGCCGAGCATCGTCACCAGGACGTAGAAGCCCATCTGGATCAGGTTCGGCACGACGTTGTTCACGGCCCGGGCCGTGACATCCACGTCATCGGCCACGCGGGAGAGAGCATCGCCGATCCCGGTGATCTCCATGGTCTGCGCAGGCAGGTCCAGGGCCCGGTCGATCACGTCCTCGCGCATGCCCGCCAGCACCCGCTGCCCGAGCGCGCTCACGAGCGACCACCCGAGCGCCGTGAGCGCCGCCTGCAGCACGCCGGCCAGCATGATCAATCCGCCCTGGCGCCACAGATCCGCGCTCGTGGCCCCGGAGACAACGAGGTCCACCGCCCCGCCGATCAGACGCGGCATCCAGGCTGCGGCAACCGCACCGGCGGTGACGACCAGGAAGGTCAGCAGCGCCATCCCGCGGTAGCGCCACAGCCGTGCCCGCATGTGCCGCAGCGTGGTGGGGACATCGGCGATCGGCAGGATCTGGGCATGCTCATCCAGCTGGCGTGCGGCCGTGGCATCGGCGGCCAGCAGCTCCTCAGGGGAGGCATCCCAGTCCACGTCTGTGAGATCCGCGAGCGGCGCGGCCTGCGTGCTGCGTCGGCTCATCGCTGCACCATCTCCCGGTAATCGTCGCGGTCCATCAGCACGGTGTGGTCGGCGGTCGCGGCGATCCGGCCGCCGCGCATGAACACCACCTCATCGGCCTCACGCAGCAGCGCCGGGGCGCGGGTGACCAGCAGCGTCGCGCGGTCCTCGCTGCGGCGGGCGGCCACGAGCGCCTCGGCGATATGCCCCTCGGTGACGGCATCGACCGCGGTGGTGGGGTCATGGAGCACGAGCACCGGTGCGTCGGCGGCGACGGCGCGGGCCAGGGCGATCCGCTGACGCTGGCCGCCGGAGAGGTTCGCGCCGCGATCCAGGATGCGGGTGTCGAAACCCTCGGGCAGGATCCGCAGCAGATCCTCCGCCCCCGCCGCGTGCAGGGCCCGTTCCTCCCAGCCGGGGGCCGCGGAGGCGGGGGAGCGGGTGGCGAGCTGCTCGCGCAGCGTCCCATCGAACAGATCCACCACATGCGGTTCCACGAGCAGATCTGCGCGGGTGCTGAAACGGTTCTCCGGTGTGATCTCCTGGGCGCCCACATGCACCCCGGCGCACTCGGAGCGACCGGAGACCGCGGCGATCACCGACTCCGCATCGCGCACATCCGCGCAGGCGAGCGCGACCACGCGCCCGTCGGGCACCTGCAGGGTGAGGCCGCGCAGGGTGCCGGCATCCACACCGTGCAGATGCAGTCCGCCGGCGGCGCCGCGTCGCTCCCCGCGGCGGGTCTCGCCGCGGTCGTCATGGGCCTCGCGCAGTGTCGAAATCTGCAGGTCCGGGTCATCGATCGTCCGGCCGAGGTCCGCCAGCAGGTCGCGTACGCGCCGACCCGAGGTGGACATCGAGGCCCACCACACCGGGATGCCGGACAGGCCCTGCAGCATGCCCATCGTGTTGCGGGCCACGCCCACCACGGCGATGAGGGTGCCCACCGTCATGGCCTCTGCGATGGTGCGCTGTGCGGCGATGATCACCACCGCCGCCATCATCCCGGCGGTCACGAGCGTGGTCAGGCCTCCGGCGATCCCGGAGTAGCGGGCGTTGACCAGCGCTGCGTCCAGGGCAATGCGGGAGCGCCGACGGTATTGGGCGCGGGCGCGTGACTGCACGCCCAGGCCCTGCAGCACCCGCAGCCCGTGGACGAGGTCGGTGGCGGTCGCGGCGGCATCGGCGGCCTTCGACTGCTGGGCGTCATAGCGGTCCGAGAGCACGGGGGAGATCACCCGGATCACGAGGATCATCACCGTGATGCCGATGAGGGTCGCAAGCCCCAGCCACGGATCCAGCCAGGCCATCCACCCGCAGGCGGCCAGCACGACGGCGGAGGCGGGTGCCGCCCACGTCAGCAGGTCGATCACATCGCTGGCCTTGTCCGCATCGGAGGTCGCGATCGACAGCACCTCCCCGGAGGGCCGACGCACCTGCCGCGAGCGCGGATCCAGCACCGCGCCGGTCACCGCCACCCGCAGGCGGTGCCGCTCATACATGCGGGCCCGCTGGGAGATCTCGAACAGCAGCGCCCACGCCCAGGTGGACAGCAGGCGCACCACGAAGATGCCGGCGGCCCCGGCGAGCGTCAGGGCGAGGTTCCCGCGCACGATCCCTACATCGATGATGAGGCCCACCACGACGGGGATCGCCATATCCACGGCCTCGACCAGGATGCTCAGCGCCATGACCCCCGGGATGCGCCGACGGTGGCCGCGCAGGATCGAGCGCATCACCGACGGCGCCGCGGAGGTGGGGCGCGATGATGTGCTGGACGATGGGGAGCGATCACGGCGAGGCACCCCAGAATCCCACACCACCTGCGCGCACAGACGCAATGTCTTTTTCGAGGTGAGATGATGGAACGCATCACCGACCGCTACCGGTGCCTCGCGCCGTGAAGGAGCTTGCCGTGACCACGCAGAGCGTCGAGATGTTCTTCGATCCCACCTGCCCCTGGGCCTGGATGACCAGCCGCTGGCTGCTGAACGCCGCCGAGGTCCGCGACCTCGATGTCACCTTCTCGATCATGTCCCTGTCCGCCCTGAACGAGGGCCGTGACCTGGATCCCGGCTACCGCGAGGCGATGGACGCCGCGTGGGGCCCCGCCCGCGTGGCCCTGGCCATCACGCAGCAGGGCAGCCAGGAAGATGTCGCCGCGTACTACACCGCCTTCGGCACCCACCACCATGTGGGCGGCCACGGCGATCTGCGCGCCGCCGCGGAGGCGGGCCTAGCGGCGACCTCCCTGGATGCGGAGCTCATCACCGCGTACGAGGACACCTCCCTGGATGATGAGCTGCGCCGCCGCCAGCAGGCTGTGATCGACCTGGTGGGCGATGAGGTGGGCACCCCGGTGATCTCGTTCGGCACCGGCCGCGCCTACTTCGGGCCCGTCATCTCCCCGGCCCCGAAGGGGGAGGAGGCCGGCGCTCTGCTGGATGGTCTCGCGGCCCTCGCGAGCGTCGACGGGTTCTTCGAGATCAAGCGCACCCGCACCGTCGGCCCCATCTTCGACTGACCCGCCGCGCCCCTGCCCGGCGCATCCCCGCCCTGTCGCACCCCGCACCGCACTGTCGCCCCCGCACTGAAAGGCACCCCCGCATGCGCATCCACATCGGCACCGATCATGCCGGTTTCGAGCTCAAGAACCGGCTGGTCGAGCAGCTGCAGGCCAAGGGCCACGAGGTCACCGACCACGGCGCCCACACCTATGACGCGCTGGATGACTACCCGCCGTTCTGCACGGCGGTCGGCGAAGCCGTCGTCGCCGAGCCCGGCGCGCTCGGCATCGTGATCGGCGGCTCCGGCAACGGCGAGCAGATCGCCGCGAACAAGGTCGCCGGGGTGCGCGCCGCCCTGGTGTGGAACGAGGACACCGCGCGCCTGGCCCGTGAGCACAACGACGCGAACGTCATCTCCGTCGGCGCCCGCCAGCACAGCGAGGAGGAGCTCGAGCAGCTGATCGACGTGTTCCTCGCCGAGCCGTTCTCCGGCGCCGAGCGGCACCAGCGCCGCATCGACCTCATGGCCCGCTACGAGCGCACCGGCGGCTACGAGGACGCTGGTGGCCCTGAGGAGAACACCCCCGCTGCGGGCGCCACGACCGACTGATGCCGGAGGGGCATACCGTCCACCGGCTCGCCGCGGCGCTCGGCCGTGCCTTTGCCGGGCATCGCGTGCGCACCTCGAGCCCCCAGGGCCGCTTCCTCGAGGCCGCCGACCTCGACGGCATGGTGCTGCTGGCCGCCGAAGCGGCGGGCAAGCACCTGTTCCTGGCCTTCGCCCCGTCGGCCGATGTGGAGCTGGACGCGCCCGTGGTGCGCTGGGTGCACGTGCACCTGGGGCTGTACGGCTCGTGGACTTTCGCCGGGGAGCCCGGCTTCGCGGATGCCCATGCGATCGGCGCACCACGCGTGCGGATGGGAGAGCGCGAGGATGCCCTCGCCGGTGGTGAGAACTGGCGGCAGCTGGTGCCGCGCGAGACGGTGCGGCTGCGGATCATGGGGCCGACGGGCCTGGCGGACCTCACCGGTCCCACAGCCTGCGAGGTCCTCGACGCCGCCGGCCGCGCGGCGGTGCTCGCGCGCCTGGGACCAGATCCGCTGCGCGCCGACCACGCCGGGGACGCAGGGCGCACGAGGTTCACGGCGGCGGTGCGCCGCTCCCGCAGCCCCATCGGCACCCTGCTCATGAACCAGAAGATCGTCGCGGGAATCGGGAACATCTATCGCGCCGAGCTGCTGTTCCGGGCCCGCCTGGACCCCTTCGTGCCCGGCACCGAGCTGGGCCCGGGGCTGCTTCAGGACATGTGGGAGGACCTCGTGGCCCTCATGACCTACGGGGCGCGCACCGGACGGATCGTCACCACCCAGGTGGAGCACCGCGAGATCGAGGCACGGATCATCGAACGTTCCCGCGGCACCCGCCAGAACGGCGATGAGGACCCCGGCGTGGTGCCTCGTGAGCAGTCCTTCTACGTCTACCACCGCCAGACCCTGCCCTGCCGCCTGTGCGGCACCATCATCCGTAGCGCCGATATGACCGGGCGCACTGTGTTCTGGTGCCCCCGCTGCCAGACCCGCCGCACCCGGCCCGCTCGCTGGACCCGCGAGCATCCCGCTGCGCCGTGGGCGCTCGCCGAGGTTCCGGCGGCCACGCAGTACGGTGACGCCCATGCCTGAGCTGATCGTGAAGAGCGCGCACCTGCTGGACCTCGACGCCCGCACCGTCTACCAGCTGGCGAAGCTGCGGCAGGACGTGTTCACCCTCGAACAGGGGGCGACCGACGCAGACCTCGACGGCCGCGAGCTCGAGGAGAGCACCGAGCTGCTGTGGGTCGAGGAGGATGGTGAGGCCATCGCGCATCTGCGGATCCTGCGCGAGGCCGACGGAACGGTGCGGATCGGGCGCATGGCCGTGCGCGCGGACCGCCGCCGCGGCGGCCTGGGGCGGCGTCTTATGGAGGCCGGCATCGCCCGGGCCCGCGAGATCGCCGGGGACGGCGGGGTGCACATCGACGCGCAGGCTTACCTCGAGGACTGGTACACGTCGATGGGCTTTCGCACCGTGAGCGAGGTGTTCATGGAGGCCGGCATCGAGCATGTGGCGATGGTGCTCGACGCCCCGAGGATCAGCCCTCGCACTGAGCGATCAGCGCACTGATCTCCTCGCGCTGGAAGTACTGCGCGGTCTCCCGGGCGCTCGGCGCGCCGGCGTCGGGGTCTGCGCCGGCCTCGAGCAGGACCCGGGCCACCTCGGGGAAGCCCTTGAATGCGGCACCGGCGAGCGGAGACTGCCCCCGCTCGTTCAGCAGATCCACGTCCGCGCCCCGGGCGGCAAGCTCGCGCACGAGCGCCGTATGCCCGTGGTACGCGGCGAGCATGAGCGGGGAGTTCCCATCGGCGGCCCGCAGGTCGATCGGCGCACCCTGATCCAGCACCGGCAGCAGGAACGC
This sequence comes from Brachybacterium sp. Marseille-Q7125, assembly GCF_023062615.1. Classification (NCBI taxonomy): domain Bacteria; kingdom Bacillati; phylum Actinomycetota; class Actinomycetes; order Micrococcales; family Dermabacteraceae; genus Brachybacterium; species Brachybacterium sp. Marseille-Q7125. Next base: position 33,432 of record NZ_JALLAL010000020.1, read on the forward strand.
CGCATCGCCGTTGCGGGCGGCATCCAGCAGGGCGTGGGCGAGATCGATCGCATCATCGTCGGGCGCATCGGCCCCATCATGGGAGGTCATGACCCCAGCCTAGAGGGTGCGGGAGAGGGCCTTCGGGTCAGCGGGCGAGTCCGAGGAACGCCGCGATCAGGCGTTCTACCTCAATCATCTGCTGGCTGCTCAGTCGTCCCACCCGCGCTCTGACGTGTGTGCGCCGCACGGTCGTGATCTTGTCGATCATCACGTCGCTGCCCGTCGCGAGGCCTGAGATGTCGTTCGCCTCGACCCGATATCGCAGCAGTGGTGCATCGGTCAGCGTGGAGGTCAGTGGTGCGACGGTGACGGACGATGTCTCCCCGAAGACGTCATCTTGCAGGATCAGAGCCGGGCGTGGTGTCGACGCATAGACGCCGCCGGCGACGGTCCACAGTTCCCCGCGCTTCACGCGTCATCCCAGCTGACCGAGATGGCCTCCGTGAAGTCCTGGTCGTCGGTGTGCGCGTCGGCGCGCGCGACGAGCCGAGCTTGCCGCTGCGCTTCCTCGGCGAAGGCGGCGGTACGCACATCCGGGACCCAGATCTGGACCGGCCGATATCCGCGGGCGCGCATGCGCCGACGATGGTCGCTCACACGCTGGCTGATCGTCATACCTCAATGTTACATGTAACGCCGAGGGTCGGTCGACCGGGAAACTGCGCGGCAGCTCACGAGCCTCCCCACCTCACGGTGGAGGGCACCTCAGCCCACCACCAGCTCGGCTACCAGCGGCCACACCAGGAACAGCATGGCGATCGCCCCGCCCAGGAGGTCCGCCCGGGTGAAGCGGCTGGGCTCAGCCCAGGTGCGCCTCTGCGCGGTCGCGAAGCCACGTGAGTCCATGGCGAGGGCCTGCTGCTCGGCGCCGCGCAGCGTGTCGATGAGCAGTGCGAGGGTGCTGCTCGCGAGCAGTCGCGGCGAGCGGCGGGTACCGAGGCCCCGTCGAACCCGGGTGGCGGTGAGGATGTCCCATTGGCGCCCCAGGTGAGAGACCCGCACGAGCGCCACCACGGAGGCCGCGACCACGCGGGCCGGTGCCCGCAGATGCTGCGCCACCGCATCGCCGAGCGGTGTGGGCTGCACACTGCCGAGCGCGAGCACCCCGGGAGCGACGAATGCGGTGATCCGCGCAGCCTCCTTGAGCCCGACGAGCCAGGCCTCGCGCGAGAGCGAGGGCGCATCGCCCAGCAGGGCCGTGGTCCAGGCGAGCCCCGCGGCAGACAGCAGCACCGGCAGCATCCGCAGCGCGCCGCCGCGCAGGGTCCGGACCGCGAGCGGCGCGAGCAGCACCGTCGGGGCGAGGGCCAGCAGCCCGCCCTGCCAGGTCTGCACTGCGAAGGAACCGATCAGCGCGAGAATGCCGATCAGGCTGAGCGTCAGGGGATTCAGGTGATCCGCGGGGATCGGGCGGGGGAGTGTGAGCGGCGGCTCCGCCGCCGGGGCGGGCAGGGAGATATGGCGGTCCGCGAGTTCGATGATCTCCGCATCGTGCGTCGCGATCAGCACTGCGCAGCCCTCCGCCGCGGCTTCCCGCAGCAGGGCGGCGACCTCGGCGCGGCGTGCGGCGTCCAGGCCCACCGTCGGCTCATCGAGCACCAGCAGATCCGGCTGCTGGGCGAGCGCCGCGGCGATCGCGAGACGCCGCTGCTCCCCGCCGGAGAGACGATGCGGCTGCGCCCCCTGCAGGTGTGCGAGGCCGGCTCGCTCCAGCAGGTGCTGCGCGAGCTGCTCATCATCCGCCCAGGGGGAGGCCAGCAGCTCCTCGCGCACCGTCGAGGCGACGAAGGAGTGCGCGGGATCCTGCGGCACCGCGGCGATGCGCTCACGCGGCGGCCGATGCGCGCTGCCGGTGCCTGGGCTCATCTCCCCAAGCAGGGTGCGCAGCACCGTCGTCTTCCCGGCACCGCTCGGGCCGGTGAGCGCCGTGATGCTCCCGGCCGGAACCGAGAGGTCCACCGGGGTGAGCAGGCCTCGCTGCGGCACCGTCACCTGATGCAGGGCCGCCACCTCGGTGCTGGTCGACTGGGACGTGCCCTCGGCGTGAGACTGTGCTGTCGATGCTGCGGTGGCGGTCCGATCCAAGGCGCCGGAATCAGCGGCGAGCACGCCGAGCTCTTCGAGCAGGCCCCGCTGCTCGGCGAGCACCTGGTCGGGCGGCCCGTCGGCGAGGATCCGTGCTCGATCCCCGAGCACGATCATCCGGTCCATGTGCGGAACCCAGTCAGCAAAGCGGTGTTCGGCGAGCACCAGCGTGCTGCCCTCGGCCGCCTCGAGGACCGCCTCGCGCACCTCGCGGGCCGTCGCCGCATCGAGCATGCTCGTCGGCTCATCCAGCAGCATCACCTGCGGGTCCAGCGCCAGCGACCCGGCCAGAGCGATGCGCTGCTGCTGGCCACCGGACGAATCCAGCGGGGCGCGCCGCGGATCCAGCTGAACCCGCGCCGCCGCAAGGGCGGCGCGGGCTCGCTCGTGGATCTGCGGCCGAGGCAGCGCCGCGTTCTCCGGCCCGAACGCCACATCCCGCGTGATCGACACGGCGACCAGCGCATGCGCGGGATTCTGCAGCAGCAGGCCGCGCTCGCCGGGCCGGGACGGCGGGGCAGGCAGCCCCCGGCCCTCGCCGTCCTCGGGATCCAGCAGACCCGCCAGCGCCCGCAGCACCGTGGACTTCCCGCTGCCGCTCGCGCCCGTCAGCAGCACCTTCTGCCCGGCGGGGATCTCCAGGTCGAGCCCGTCGATCGTGGGCTCCTGCCGCGTGAGCGGACGCCAGGAGAGCCCCGCCACCCGCAGGGCGAGGCCGGTGGTGGGGTGCGGGCTGCTCACACCGCCGCGGCGCGCGAGTGCTCCCGCCCGGCGGCGAGGGTGTCCACCGCCCCGGTGGCGACCAGGGCACGGCTCGCCGCCCAGCCCAGCAGGCCGCACAGCACAGCGCCGGAGATCAGGCACATGGCGAGCATGAGGAACGAGGCGCTCCAGGCCATGTCCTGGTAGTAGGAGAACTTCTCGTACAGCCACTCCACCGCCGCGGCGATCACGCCGCCCAGCATCGCGACCGGCAGGGTGAAGCGGCGGTAGGCGGTCAGCAGGAAGGCGAGCTCCACGCCCATGCCCTGCACGAGGCCGGACATCGCGGTGCCCCAGCCCCACTGGGAGCCGAGCAGCATCGACAGCACGGCGGCGATCATCTCCGCCAGCAGCGCCGCCCCGGGCTTGCGCACCAGGAGCATCGCGACCATCGCGGGCAGGAACCAGATCCCCATCAGCAGGCCCTCGGCAGGCTTGAACGCCGAGGTGAGCGGGCCGATCAGGGTGTACAGCTGGCCGTAGCCCAGGAATGCGACCCCGAAGGCGGCGCCGATCAGCACGGTGACCAGCAGGTCGATCGTGCGCCAGGAGCCGGCCCGTCGGCCCCCCGTGGTGGCGGATGTGCCGGTGGTCTCGGTCGTCTCAGTCATCTCGTCTCCTTCCTCATGGAAGGGGCGCACGGCACACTCTGTGCTGTGCGGAATTCCCGACTCCCTACGCCGGTGTTGACCGGATCAGGTTCGAGGGTCTGCGCGGATGCGCACTCTCAGCACCCGATGGTGCTCCCCTGTCAGCGGATGACGATCAGGCAGTCTACCTCTAGCGGCGGGCGCGGATCGCCTGGTCCACCGCCTCGGCCGTCGCTACCGGATCCTCGGGGCTGATGAGGTAATGCGGAGCCTCATGCCCGATGATCTCCACCATCAGCCCCGGCCGGGTCACGAGCGCCCGGTAGCGCGCCCGGTTCTCCCGCAGGGTGAAGATCTTGCGGGAGCCGACGGGGGCGAGCTCCTCCGGCTCCGGGGTGATCACGGTGGTGCGCCGCCAGCCGTAGCCGCCCACGCTCACACCGGTGCGGGACTGCGGAATGTCCCGCAGCTGGACGGTGCGGAAATCCGCGAGCGGCCAGGGCTTCTGCGGCCAGAACCCGCCCAGGCTCACCGTGACCCCGTGGCCGTCGACGATGAAGCGGGTGTGCTGAGTCATCCACGTCCACAGCGCCAGCAGCGCGAAGATCACGATGCCCGCCACCGCCGCCGGGGCGTTCCCGCGCTGCAGCATCAGCAGCGCCACCGCCACTCCCGCGAGCATTGTCACGCCGATGCGCGTCCACCCCACGGAGGAGGGGCGGGTGGTGCCCACATAGAACGGGGTCTCAGGCCTCACCAGATGCTCACCCGGTCCTCGGGGGCGCAGTACATGCCATCACCTGGGACGACGCCGAAGGCCGTGTGGAACTCCTCGAGATGGCTCGCCACGGTGTTGCAGCGGAACTCGGCGGGGGAGTGCGGGTCGATCGCCAGGCGTCGGATCGCCTCCTGCGGACGGTTCTTCCCGCGCCACACCGTGGCCCAGGACCAGAACACGCGCTGCAGACCCGTCATCCCATCGAGCTCCTCGCGGACCTCCGACTCGCTGCGGCTGGCCAGATAGGCCTTCACCGCGATGGACAGCCCGCCCAGGTCCCCGATGTTCTCGCCGATGGTCAGGGCGCCGTTGACGGTATGGCTGTCATCGAGCTCCCGGGGGGACAGCTGCGAGTACTGCTCCACCAGACGCGCCGCGAGGGTTTCGAAGGCCTCGCGATCCTCCGGCGTCCACCAGGAGCGCAGGGTGCCGTCACCATCGAACTTCGAGCCCTGGTCATCGAAGCCGTGCCCCACTTCGTGGCCGATCACCGCGCCGATCCCCCCGAAGTTCACGGCGTCATCGGCCTCGGCGTCGAAGAACGGCGGCTGCAGGATCGCCGCGGGGAACACGATCTCGTTCGCCCCCGGGTTGTAGTAGGCGTTGACCGTCTGCGGGGTCATATGCCATTCGGTCTCATCGACCGGGCCCAGCACCTTCGCATACTCGAACTCCGCCTCGAAACGGCGGGAGGATCGCAGCGTGGCCACCAGATCCCCCGGCACCACCGTCAGCTTCTCGTAGGTGCGCCACTTCTCCGGGTAGCCCACCTTCGGAGTGAACTTCTCGAGCTTCTCGAGCGCCTTCTCGCGCGTTGCCGGAGTCATCCACTCCAGGTTGGAGATGGAGTCGCGGTAGGCGGCCAGCAGCGCCTCCACCAGCTCGTCCATCCGCTCCTTATGCGCGGGCGGGAAGTGCTCGGCCACATACTCCTGGCCGACGGCGAAACCGACCACGCCCTCGACGAAGGCGACGCCCCGCTTCCACCGCTCCCGCAGCTCCTCCGCCCCGGAGAGCACCTTCCCGCTGAAGGCGAAATCCTCCGCCACCAGCGCCTCGGTGAGATACGGGGCGTAGGAGGAGACGGCGTGCAGCATGAGCCAGGCGCGCAGCACCGGCAGCTGCTCATCGGCCAGCAGCTGCGCCGCGGCCGTGACGTACTCCGGCTGGCTGACGGAGACCACCTCGATGGCCGCGGCGGGAGCGCCGGTGCCCGTGAAGAACGCGTCCCACGGGAAGGCCGGCGCCAGCTCCGTGCGCTGGGCGGCATCCATCGGGTTGTGCGACTTCTCGCGGTCCCGCACCCGGACCACATCCACGTGGCAGGCCGCCAGGCGGGTCTCAAAATCCATCACCGTGCGCGCCAGCGTCGCCGCATCACCCTCCGGCAGGCCATCGCGCCCCGGCAGCGCCGCGAGCTGCGCGAGGTTCTCCAGATGCTGCACGTAGGCGTCGCGGATCTGGGCGTACCGCTCCTCGCGGTAGTACGACTCATCGGGCAAACCCAGCCCGCCCTGGTGCAGCTTCACCTGGTAGCGGGAGGAGTCATCGTCATCGGTCCACACATACGCCAGGAGCGCCGAGGTGCCCGAATCCGGGGCAGCCATCGCCTGCACAAGCGCCGGCAGATCCGTCGCGGCGGTGAAGGTCTCCAGCAGCTCCTCGAGGCTCACAAGGCCCTTCTCCTCGATCGCTGCGGTGTCCATGAACATGCTGTACAGCAGGCCGATCTTCGCGTGGTCATCGAGCTCAGCGGGCGCGGTACCCGGGGTGGCCTCGACATCGGCCGCGGCCTGCTCCACGATCGCCCGCACCCGCTCCTCGGACAGATCGCGCAGAGCATGGAAGGCACCATCGCTCGACCGGTCAGCGGGGATCGTGTGCTCCGCGAGCCAGGCGCCGTTGACGTGACCGAACAGGTCATCCTGAACGCGCACGGAGGAATCCACGTGGTCGCGGTCGATACCGGAGGGACGGGGTTCAGTGGACATCGATGTCTCCTGGAAAAAGAGGATGGAACAGGGGTGGATCAGGGGATGACGCTCGCGAGCACCGCGAGTAGCAGGGTCAGCAGGCCCAGCAGCAGCGGGGCATAGGCCCACGGGCTGCGGGAGCGCTCCGCGGGGGAGCGGCGCTGCAGCACCAGCGTCGCGAGCGCCGAGCCGAGCGAGAGCACCGCGGTGCCCGCGGCGAGAATCGGCGAGAGGATCACAAGCACCGTCGCACCGATCTGGAAGGCGATCATGCCCACCACATCCAGCAGGCGCATCACCACGGTGTCGCGCGCCCCCACGCGGTGAGCCAGCAGCGTGGAGATCGCCTCCTTGGACCAGTCCCCGGGCCGGGCGATGCGCCGACGGGTCGCAACCGTCTGCGCCGTCGCGAGGATCAGCCACACCAGCGCGCAGCCCGCACCGATCCACACGCCCAGCTCGGTGCGGACGTCCGCGGGCCACAGCAGCACCGCGAGCAGCACCGCCCCGACGCGTAGCACCTCATCGAGGACGCTGCGCACCGCCGCGAGGCCCGGATTCATAGCCATCTGCGCGAGCCGGCGGGAGACGATCACGCTCGTTCCTACCAGCAGCGCCAGCTGTACCCCGCCCAGCACCACACCGACCAGCAGCGGCAGCGGCGTCGTCGGCGCGAGGGGCAGAATCGCGATGAGCATCACCAGGGCCAGGGCGGGGATCAGCAGCGCCTGGATCGACAGCCCCTTGACCAGGTCCCGCACCAGCTCCGCGCCGGTGGGAGGATGGTCGTGACCGGTATGGTCATGTGGGTCAGCACAGTGCGGCCGGGCGGCCGCCGGGGTGTTGGTCATGAGGCTCCTTCACACGTCCCCACCAGGGTACTGGTGTGAAAACATTGCCCCTGGAAGGAGGAGAGAGATGAGCGCCGAGGACACGACGACGACGTCGAACGGATCCGGGCTCACGCCCATCCAGCGCCGACGGGCCATCGGCTCGGTCATTGCCGCCGCCACCGGCGACGCCCTCGGGGCTCCCTTCGAATTCCAGGGCCCCGTGCTGGACGCCGAGGACATCGACATGATCGGCGGTGGCGTCCTGGGCTGGCAGCCGGGGGAGTGGACCGACGACACCGCTATGGCGATCGTCGTGCTCGAAGCCTCGCTCGCCGCCGGAGAGCACCATGACCTGCGGATTCCCGCCGCGCAGGACCACATCGCCCGTGAGTGGTACTCGTGGTCGCTGGGCACCCCGGACATCGGCTCCCTCACCTCCCACGTGATGCGCACCGCCGCCGATTCGGCGCGCGAGAGCGGTCACTACGCCCCGCGTGCCGAGGACTTCCGGCGCGCCGCCCGCACCGCCCACACCGAGCTGCCTGCCAACGCCGGCAACGGCTCGCTCATGCGTGCCCATGCCTCCGTGCTGCCGTACCTGCTCTCGAGCGAGGACGACGCCGCAGCCGGCATCGAGACGGTGTGCGCACTGACACATGTGCACCCGGACACTCTCGAGGCGTGCCTGCTGTGGGGGCTTGCGGTGCGGCATGCCGTGCGCAGCGGCGAGGTGGATGTGCGCATCGGGCTGCCGCGGCTCGAGGCGCAGCGGCGTGAGCTGTGGGCGGAGCGGATCGACGAGGCGGAGATCTCCTCCCCCGTGAGCTTCCGCCGCAACGGCTGGGTCGTCGGTGCCTTCCAGGTCGCCTGGGCGGCGATCAGCGCGGTCACCCCGCTCCCGGAGGGGAAGTTCGCGCAGCGTGATGCCATGGTCACGGCGCTCAAGGTCGCCGTCGGCGCCGGGTATGACACCGACACCGTCGCCTGCATCACCGGAGCGCTGCTGGGGGCGGCGCTGGGACCCAAGGCCGTGCCCCCGGAGTGGCGGCGCACCCTGTTCGGCTGGCCCGGCTACGGGGTGGAGGAGCTGACCTCTCTTGTCGAGCGCGTGATCGCGCCGATGGTGGGGCCTGAGGAGCAGGAGAGCTGATGGATCTGCGGGTGATGGCCTGGAATCTGTGGGAGCTGCGCGGCGACATTCCCGCCGTCACCGCTGCGATCGAGGATCTGGACCCCGATGTGCTGCTCGTGCAGGAGGCGCCGCGCCTGGTGCTGCCGGGTCTGCGGCTCGCGCGCTTCGCCCGCCAGGTGGACCGTCGGGTCCTCGTCGGCGGCGGTCTTTTCGGCCGGGGCCTCGCGGTTCTGGCGACGGAGGCGGTGGCCGCCCAGGTGATCCGCCGCGGCGCCCACCCTGTCGCCCAGACCCTCTCCGATCTGAACTCGACGTACCCGCGTGGCGTCGCCGCGGTGCGGCTGTCCGTGCCCGGCGGTGGCGCGGTCGTGGTCTCCTCGACGCATCTGGCGCTGCAGGAGGACAACCGGATGCGTCACGCCGAGCACATCGCCGCTCTCGTGCGCGGGGCAGGGGCGCCCGTCATCATCGGCGGGGACCTCAACGAGACGGCGCAAGGGGCGGCCCGCAGCTTCCTGCAGCCGCTGCTGCGCGATCCCGCCTCCCAGAGCGAGCACACCTTTCCCGCGAAGGCCCCGACCCGGCGGATCGACGCGATCCTCGTCACCGAGGGGGTGCGGGTGCGCGAATCCCGCGCCGTCCGGGAGACCCGCACGGTCAGCGCCGAGCGGCTCGCGGCGGCGAGCGATCACCTGCCCACGCTGCTGGACGTCACCCTCTGACGCGGAAGCTCAGGCGCTGGTCTCCAGCGGGCGCAGCCCGGTGGCCAGAGGAACCGCATCATCCTGCCCGCCCACGTGCCGGATCGGGATGGATTCCGATGCGGGATCGCTGGCTGGGGCCGGATCCACGACGGTCAGCTGGGTGCGGTAGGCGCTCAGCGCCCGATGCACCGCCTCCGCGGTCCCCGGATGCTCCCGCACCTCCTGGGCGGCCTGCGGATCACTCGCGACCTGCACGAACGGCACGTCGGTCAGCTCGCTCGCGGCGCGGGCCACGAGGTGGGCGCGCACATGATCGGGATGGCCGTAGGTGCCTTCATCGTCGTAGCTCAGCAGCACATCGGGCTGGACGCTCTGCAGCAGCGCCGCCAGATCCGCGGTGGCATCATCGAGGGGTCGATGGGTGAAGCTGTCCTCGCCCGCGGTGTCCGCCGGGCCGGCCAGTCCCGGCCGCACCCACTGCATGCCGGAGTCGCGGTAGCGGCGAGGAGCGGCATCGGGGGCGAGGGCCGGGGCGGTGCCCAGCCAGTGCCGCTCGGCGATGCCGAGTGCGGCGGTCGCCGCGGCGATCTCCCCCTCCCGGATCTCCTCGAGCGGCTGCTGCTCCCCGTCGGCCACGGTGCCGGGCACGATCTCGCCCTCCTCCCCGCGGGTGGCGGTCACGAGGATCACGCGGGTGCCGCGGGCGGTCAGCGCGGTCAGCAGCGCCCCGGTGGCCAGGGCCTCGTCATCGGGGTGGGCGTGGAAGGCGACGACGGTGCTCGCCGCATCCAGCAGATCCCAAGGGTTGGTGCTCATGAGTCTCCTGCCGGTCGTGAGGGAAGGGCCGTGCGGTAGGCGGTCTCGAGGGCGAGGGCGGTCGCGTCCCAGGAGCGCGAGATCGCGAACTCGCGGGAGGATGCGACGGCGCGCGCGTAGCGCTCCTGATCCGCGAGCAGGGTCTGCAGCGCTTCTGCCCACACGTCGGGGTCGCGGGATTCGAGGATCAGCCCGTCCGGGCCCACGGCCTCGCGCACCCCGCCGGCGCAGCGCCAGGCCATCACCGGGGTGCCGCTGGCCTGTGCTTCGAGTGCCACGAGCCCGAAGGTCTCGGACCAGCTGGTCAGCAGCAGAGCGGTGGCGCAGCGCATCTGGTCGGCCAGGGCGTCACGATCCAGGGAGCCGACGAAATCCACGCGGTCCGCGATACCCAGCTCCTGCGCGCGCTCCCGCAGCTCGGTGAGGTAGTCGGAGAAATCCTGGGAGACACCGCCGGCGAGCACCAGACGCGCCTCGAGCGCGGGATCCAGGTGCGCGAGGATCTCCAGGGCGAGGTCCGGGGCTTTGAGCGGCTGGAGTCGCGCCGTGAACAGCAGCCGCGGCTGCTCGCGGCGTTCGCGCAGGTCCTCGCAAGGGCGGAAGCAGGCGGCATCCACCCCGGGCCGAGCGGTCGCGAGGCGCGTCTCGGGCACGTCGTAGCGCTCAGCGACGGTGCGGGCCTCCGCGGTGGAGACCGCGATGACGAGGTCCGATCCCTGGGCGACGAAGCGCTCCCCGGGCAGGCGGCCCCCCGACTCTGCGGGTTCCCCGGCATCCAGGGTGCGTGAGCCCTCCGGTGCGGCCACCGAATGGTAGGACTGCAGGTGGGGGATGCCGAGCTCCCGGGCGACGGGCAGCGCGGCAACCCCGCTGAACCAGTGGTGCGAGTGGATCAGATCCACCGGCGTGGCGGAGGAGGCGGTGGCGGTGTCCGTCGGGGCGTCTCCGGTGGAGCCTGCGGAGTGTGGGGCGGCGGGATGCGCGGGGTCTTCGGTGGCGGGCGTGAGCGCCGCGAATCGGGCGCGCAGCTGCTCACGAAACGGCGTGATCGCCTGTTCCATCGCGCTCTTGGCGAGCGGCTCGGCCGGTCCCGCATCCAGATAGTGCAGGCGCAGCCGCTCGGCGACCTCGACTGTGTCCGGCTGGTCGGGGGAGCTGCGGCGGGTGAACATCTCGACGGTGTGGCCGCGGCGCGCCAGAGCTCTGGACTGTTCGAGGACCACGACGTTCATGCCACCTGCATCGGCTGCTCCCGGCTCGTCGAGCGGGGAGGTGTGCAGGCAGATCGCTGCGATGCGCAGCACATCGGGAGACATGCGCCTCATACTAGGCTGGGCGTCTGTTCGCCAGCGGTGAAGCCGGGGGCGGTCTGGGTCACGGAAAGTTGAAAAGGTCACCACAGCTGATGGAGCCTGGCAGGCATGGACACGGCGGAGAAGGTGGACTGGGCGGCGCTGAACGCCCATGCGGCGGGCCGCCCCGCACGTCGGCTCGTGACGAAGGCGATCACGGCGGCCGGCGGCGAACGGTCCCCCGGAGTGGTGCTTGAGATCGGCGCCGGAGCGGGCGCGGATGCCCTGCAGTTCGCGCGCCGCGGCTGGATGGTCCATGCCTACGACAGTGACGACACCCTCGCCGCGCGCCTGGTGGAGAACGAGCGCATGAGCGGCACCGTGCACTTCCACCACACCGATATCACCGATGTGCAGCAGTTCCCCACCGCGCAGATCGTTTACTCCACGTACACGCTGGGGCTGCTGGGCCCGGATGCCCTGCCGCGGGTGTGGGACCGCCTGGTGGCGGCGCTGCCGCGCGGCGGTGTGATGGCGGTGGACCTGTTCGGGGAGAACGACTCGTGGGCTGAACGGCCCGATGTCGCCACCCTGCCACTGCCGCAGATCGACGCGATGTTCCGCGACTTCCACATCATCGACCGCACAGTGCGCGATGAGGACGGCCGCTTCCTGGCCGATAAGAAGCACTGGCACGTCATCACGACACTGGCGCGAAAGCTGCGCTGAAAAGCGATCCCGCGGCCCTGCGCCGCACTGGGCTCGCCTATTCCGGTATTGCCGCAGCAGGCTGACGGCATCCCGGTGCCCGTCGGCGCTGAGCGATCAAGCGCCCGTCGGCGCTGGCGTACCCCCGTCGGCGCTGACCTACCGCATGTCGGTGCTGTCGAGTGCGGTGAGCACCGCACGGGTGATCCCGCCCAGCGTGTGTGGCTCGCGCACCTTCACCCCGCCCGGTGCGTCCGCCGTCGGCGCCACGACCACCCAACGCGCCGCGCCCCGTCGGCGCATCCTGCCGACCTCCACGCTGCCGCCACCGGGCAGCGGGATCACGAGCGCACCGCTCGGTCCCACCGAGAGCCGACGCGCGAGGCTCGGCCGACGCTCGAGCAGCAGGGCGCGGATCGACTCCCGCTCCTGATGGGCAGCCTCCTGCCCGGAGAAGGGCGTGGGGCGGGGGAGGTGCGTGGGGAAGGAACGCAGCGAGGACATGCCTTAGACCGTAGGGGCGGGGTGCGACAGACGAGCGCAGGCGCGCCTCGAGCGCCTACCCCTCCTTCACGGGAGAGGTCGTTCTCGCGGGTGCGGTTACTGCAGAGGATATGGAGCGTGGGCGAAGCGTGGGGCAGATCTGATGGGCCGACGGGGAAGGTGCCCGGAACGCACAGTGCGGAGCAGGCCAGGGGGCAGCGCAGAGCGGGGTGTCGGGTGCGCTGTGAGAGTCGGGACGTCACCGCCCGTGGAAGACCCGCATCGTCTCCTCCGGGTCGAGTACCGCGGCGGGATGCGGCCCGGCGGCCCGCCACGCATCGGCCCAGTTGGCCATGGCGGGGGAGGCGAGCGCCCCGCCCGCCAGCAGCACCATGTTCCCGTCGGCCGGGCGCTCCAGCAGGTTCGCGTCGGTGAGCGTCCACACCCCGGGCAGGCCTGCGCTCGCCGTCGCCTGCTCGAGCTCGCGCACCTGCGCGGTAAGGAAGCGCTGCCCCGCGTCATCACCCACGTTCACCAGCAGCATCCCCGTGGGTTCCAGGTGCTCCAGAGCCTCGGCGTAGAACTCGCACGTGGTTAGGTGCGCGGGGGATTCGGAGCCGGAGAAGACATCCAGCACGATCGCCTCGAAGCGTCGGCCCTCCAGCGCAGCGAGCTGCTCGCGCGCATCGCCGATCACGACCTCGAGATCGGTGCCCTCCGGCAGCGGCAGCGCCGTGGTGACGAGGGTCGGCAGCTCCCGTTCGATCTCGATCACGAGCTGCGCCGAGCCCGGCCGGGTGGCCTGCACGTAGCGGGGGAGCGTCAGCGCTCCACCGCCCAGGTGCGCCACGCGGATCGGTTGGCCCGCCGGCCAGCACACATCCAGCACCGTCGCCATGCGGCGCAGGTACTCGTGGACCACGCGCGTGGGATCCTCGAGATCCACATGGGACTGCTCCACCCCGCCGATCTGCAGCACCCAGCCGCCCACGACCTCGTCCTTGACGATCCACGCGGCCTGATCGGAGAAGCTCAGCTGCGCGCTGCGCTGCGCGCCGGGCAGAAGGGCATCAGGGCTCATGGGATCAGTGTGCGCGATGGGCGGCTCAGGGCTGCGCAGGCTCGTGCGCTTGGGGTGGGAACAGCCGCCAGCTCATGGCGCGCCGGGCCGAGGGGCGGGGCGGCGATGTCACGTCTGCGCCCGATGCCGCTCCCGTGGCTCGCGCGGTGCCGCGCTCGCGAGTTGCGCCCCGCGTGGTGTCACTCCCGCGGGCCGGGCGGTGTCACTCCCGCGGGCCGACGGTGACGCGCAGCGCGGCGTGGTCGCTGCCAAGGATCTGGTGGTACTCGGGCACGGGCCCCACCACGGAGTGCGAGACGAGTGCGTGGTCGATGCGCGCGAACGGCGGGATCATGCCGCCGGTCGGCCAGGTGGGGTGCCAGCGCAGCGCCCCAGTGTGCGGCCCGGCGAGGTCCCGGACCATGCCGTCGTCGGTCATCTCGCGCAGGATCGAGTGCTGGGCGATCGCGTTGTAGTCGCCGACGGCCACGAGGTGCTCGCCGGCGAACTGCGCGAGCATCTCCGCGACAGCTGCCCCGTCGTGCTCCCAGCGCGGCCCGCCCATCGTCGGCGGAGCGGTGTGGATCGCCGCAATATGCCAGGTCATACCGTCCACCTCGGTGCTCGCCACGAGGTTCTCGAACACGGTGCCCCGTGCGCGCGCCACCATCGCCAGCGGCGTGCGGGAGAGCAGCATCGACCCGGCCGCGGACTCCTCCGCCGTGCCCACCTGGTGCGGGAACTCCTCAAGCACCCCGGCGGCCTTGAGCTGCGCGGCGAAGGCCGGGGTGTACTCCTGGAAGGCGAGCACGTCCACGTCCTCCGTGATGAGGGCGCTGACCTCACTCACCTCGGCATTGGAGGGGCGGTCCGCATCCAGGGGCACGAGCGGCCAGGCCATCAGAGCGAGTGTCACGACCGTGACCGCGGCAGCGATCCAGCGCCACCTTCTGTGCAGCATGAGCGCGAGACCCGCGCATGCCACGAGCGCCGGGATCCACAGCCACGGGATGAACGTTGAGGCGGCGAGCGTCCACACGTTCAGCGCATGCGTCGCGGGCACCAGGCGGAAGGTGCCGAGCACGAGCACCCCCGTCCCGCCGAGGATGAGCAGCATCCAGCCGAGGCTCCTCAGCAGCAGCTTGCCGGTCATCGACTCCCCTTCCTGTGGTCGCTGGAATGATCATCGGACACCTCTGCCGTGCGGCGCAGCGCGGGCGCAGGGTCTCCACAGGATCTCGACCGGGCCCGCTCCCCGTGCGCGCACCAGGCTGCCCGGTCAGGCGGGCCGCGGGCTCCGACCGCGCGGGGCGCACGGGCCGCAGCGGTGCCGGCACCCCACCACATCGGCGCCGCTTCGCATCGGCGCCCTACTCCGTAACGTGCCCTCCCTCACAGTTCGCCCACCCGGGAATGAATCCGCCTGAACCAGAGTTGAGCCTGATGCACTCAAGAAGGGTGCCGCGGGGTTTGACACCTCAGGCCCGGCGTCCCTCTACTTGAGCCCGTACAACTCAGATCTTGCCGTCGGCCCCGGCGGCCGGCGGAGTCGCCCGGATGCCCCTCAGGGAGCGTCCCGGACGGCGCCCACCGAACCAGCTCGCGGCACATGCCGCGGAAAGGCAGGCAACTATGTCCCGTGTCGTCGGAATCGACCTCGGCACCACCAACTCGGCCGTCGCCGTCCTCGAGGGCGGTCAGCCCACCGTGATCGCCAACGCGGAGGGCTCGCGCACCACCCCGTCGGTCGTCGCCTTCTCCAAGCAGGGCGAGGTCCTCGTGGGTGAGGTCGCCAAGCGTCAGGCTGTCACCAACGTCGACCGCACCGTCTCCTCCGTCAAGCGCCACATGGGCACTGACTGGACCGTGGAGATCGACGACAAGAAGTACACCCCCCAGGAGATCTCCGCCCGCACCCTCGGCAAGCTCAAGAAGGATGCCGAGTCCTACCTGGGCGAGACCGTGACCGACGCGGTCATCACCGTGCCCGCATACTTCTCTGACGCCGAGCGTCAGGCCACCAAGGACGCCGGCACCGTCGCAGGCCTGAACGTCCTGCGCATCATCAACGAGCCCACCGCCGCGGCCCTCGCCTACGGCCTCGAGAAGGGCAAGGACGACGAGCAGATCCTCGTGTTCGACCTCGGCGGCGGCACCTTCGACGTGTCCCTGCTGGAGGTCTCCAAGGACGAGGACGGCGCCGCCATCCAGGTCCAGGCCACTGCGGGCGATAACCGCCTGGGCGGCGACGACTGGGACCAGAAGATCGTGGACTGGCTGATCTCCCAGGTGAAGAACAAGGACGGCGTGGACCTCTCCAAGGACCGCATCGCCCTGCAGCGCCTCAAGGAGGCCGCGGAGCAGGCCAAGAAGGAGCTGAGCTCCTCCACCTCCACCTCGATCTCCCTGCAGTACCTCTCCATGACGGAGAACGGCCCGCTGCACCTGGATGAGAAGCTCTCGCGCGCCCAGTTCGAGGACATGACCTCGGATCTGCTCGAGCGCACCAAGGCGCCCTTCCACCAGGTCATCAAGGACGCGGCGATCTCCGTGTCCGAGATCGACCACGTGGTGCTGGTGGGCGGCTCCACCCGTATGCCGGCCGTCTCGGAGCTGGTCAAGGAGCTCACCGGCGGCAAGGAGCCCAACAAGTCCGTGAACCCCGATGAGGTCGTGGCCGTGGGCGCTGCCCTGCAGGCCGCGGTGCTGAAGGGCGAGCGCAAGGACGTTCTGCTCATGGACGTCACCCCGCTCTCCCTCGGCATCGAGACCAAGGGCGGTGTGATGACCAAGCTCATCGAGCGCAACGCGGCCATCCCCACCAAGACCTCTGAGGTGTTCTCCACCGCTGAGGACAACCAGCCCTCCGTGGCGATCCAGGTGTTCCAGGGCGAGCGTCAGTTCACCCGGGACAACAAGATGCTGGGCACCTTTGAGCTGACGGGCATCGCCCCGGCCCCCCGTGGCATCCCGCAGATCGAGGTCACCTTCGACATCGACTCCAACGGCATCGTGCACGTGACCGCGAAGGACCGCGGCACCGGCAATGAGCAGTCCATCCAGATCACCGGTGGCTCGGCGCTGTCCGAGGAGGACATCGACCGCATGGTGAAGGACGCCGAGGCCCACGCCGCCGAGGATGAGGAGCGCCGCAAGAACGCCGACGCCCGCAACACTCTCGAGCAGCTCGTCTACCAGGGCGAGAAGCTGCTGAAGGACAACGCGGACAAGATCGGCGACGCGGAGAAGACCCCCGCCGAGGACGCCATCAAGGAGGCCAAGGAGCTTCTGGCCAAGGAGGACGCGGAGACCGCGGACCTCGAAGCCAAGCGCGACAGCCTCAACGAGGCTCTGCAGGCCGTGGGCACCGCGATCTACTCCCAGGCTCAGGCCGAGGGTGCCGACGGTGCCGCGGGCGAGCAGCCCGAGGGTGCGTCCACTGAGGACGATGACGTGGTCGACGCCGAGATCGTGGACGAGGACGAGGAGAACAAGTGATGAGCGAGAACCAGAGCACTCCCGACGACGCGCAGCGCCCTGAGGGCGAGCCGAGGTTCTCCTTCACCGACAAGCGGAAGGTGACCCCCGAGGGTGGCGCGAGCCGCCCCACGGGGGACACCCCCGCCCCGGACTCCCCAGCGGCCGACGGGCCGGCGGAGCAGGGTCAGCAGGCAGCGCAGGATCAGCCGATGGACCCGATCGACGCCGCCGCGGCCGAGCTGTTCGAGCAGGAGGCCCGCAAGGACGCCCCCGGCACGGAACAGCAGGGCACGGACCAGCAGGCCTCCGACGGCCAGGATGCCTCCGCCGCCCGCATCGCCGAGCTCGAGGCGGCCGTGGCCACCCTCACCGAGCAGCTCAAGCGGGAGCAGGCCGAGTACGTCAACTCCCGACGCCGCATCGAGGGCGCCGCGGAGGTCGCGAAGGAGGCCGCCGTGGCGCGGGTCCTCTCCTCGCTGATCGGCGTGCTCGATGACCTCGAGCTGGGCCGCCAGCACGGCGATATCGCCGAAGGCACACCGTTCCACGCGATCGCCCAGAAGCTCGAGGAGGTCCTCGCCTCCCACGGCATGACCCGCTACGGGAAGGTGGGGGAGGAGTTCGACCCCACCCGCCATGAGGCGCTCATGCACGAGGACGACGAGGACGCTGAGTCCCCCACCATCGCGGTGGTCATGCAGCCCGGCTACGTGATGAAGGACCGCGTCCTGCGGCCCGCTCGCGTAGGCACCCGCGGCCCGGCCTGACCAACGCCCCCACAGCGAGGCGGGGCCCCCCCGCCCCCCCCCCCCCCCGGCCCCACCCCCCCCTCCCCCCCCCCCCCCCCGTGCGCTGCAGTCCCCCCTCACTTCCAGAATCTTACTGTTTGGGGAGAACAGCGCCATGATACGGATGTCACCGAGTCTCTCGCCTACCTGTGGGTCGAGGCGGCGGAGAGGAGAAACACGCACCCCCCAGACGTCCAGAATAAC
>NZ_JALLAL010000209.1:0-402 GCF_023062615.1 Brachybacterium sp. Marseille-Q7125
CGCTGCGCGCTCCGGTCCCCTGATCGCCCGGGCGGATCAGGTGGGGCGCGCCGCTCGGTGCGCTGGCGCCGGCGCAGGCCCCGGTCGCCACGGGCCGCGCCGCCGCCGGCGCCCCGCGCCGCCCCGCCACGCCGCCCCCCGGCTCCGACACGCGCCCGCGGCATGACGCCCTCCCCGCCGACCCCCGGCCGGCCCGGCACCGCGCGCCCGCCTCCGTCGCGCACGCCCCGCCTGCTCCGCCCGGCCGCGGCGCCGCTGCGCCCGCCCCCGCCCGCCCCGGTCTTGCCGCCTGCCGTCCCGTTCCGCCCCGCGGGGCCCGCCCCGGCGCGGCGCGCCCCGCCCGGCCCCCCCCCCGCCCCCGCCGCCGCCCCCCCCCCCCCCCCCGCGCCGCCGCACCCCCCC
>NZ_JALLAL010000210.1:0-401 GCF_023062615.1 Brachybacterium sp. Marseille-Q7125
TATATAGGGGGTGCGGGGTCAAGGCAGCGACGCGGCCTATGCATAGGACGCGTTAGCGTTTGGAGCATTAATAGCCGGATGCAGGATGGTACTGGTTGAGCTGGGGTGCGGTGGAGGAGATTGAAAAAATAGACTAGGGACTGCATGATGTGGGTATTTTAATGGAACTTTCAAATATACAGAAGTATGATTATGCACAAATTCCTGCTACTGATGTATGGGGTTTACTAATGCGTAAAGATAGTGCCCTTGCATCACAAAGCACAATAAATCCAAAAGATTTATGCAATATACCTCTTATTATTTCAAGACAGACACTTGTTGATAAAGCAATTTCTAAATGGCTTCAAGGCAGTAATGAAAAACTAAACATTATTGCAACATACAATTTAGTTTATAAC
>NZ_JALLAL010000211.1:0-400 GCF_023062615.1 Brachybacterium sp. Marseille-Q7125
GTATTGTGCTTGTGCGAAGCCCATTTTGAAGAAGTGGAGAATTGCCCATTATCGTCAGTTACCACAACATGACTTTCGCCCGTTGTCTTGCTTGTGATCCTAAAGGGAACATCAGCAAGACGCTTGTGTGTGCCTGCACCGATTTTCACGCCCTCAATATCCCCACGCTTAATCTGATTGTAGATAGAGTGGGCTTCGTCTGTTAAGTCCACGATTTTTCCGTTTTCTGTGATTGTAAAATCAATCGGCTTCGCACCGTCTGTCAAGTAACCGTTTGGAGCTTGTTTCTCAACGATACGGAAATTCCCGTAAGGCAAAAGGTCAGCAGAAGTAGAAGCGATCCCCTCAATATCCGTATGGATTGTTTTTACAACTTCGTTTTTCTTGTATATCTTGCCCT
>NZ_JALLAL010000212.1:0-400 GCF_023062615.1 Brachybacterium sp. Marseille-Q7125
GGCGGTGGAGGCGGCACGACTGAGCGGTGTCCGCGCAGAGAGGGGGGGCGAGCGGGCAGAGCGAGTGGACGTGCGGCGCAGGGGGGGGCCAGCGGGGAAGGGGCGGGCGGGGGAGGGCGAGGAGGCGGCGGGGCGGGGGGGGGCGGGGCGGGGGGAGGGGGGAGGGGGGGGGGGGGGAGAGGGGGGGGGGGGGGGGGGGGGGGAGGAGGGGGGGGGGGGGGGGGGGGAGCGGGGGGGGGGGGGGGGGGGGAGGGGGGGAGGGGGGGGGGGGGGCGGGGGGGGGGAGGCGGGGGGGGGGGGCGGGGAGGGGGGGGGGGGGGCGGGGGGAGGGGGGCAGGGGAAAGAGGGAGAGGAAGGGGGGGGGGGAGGAAGGGAGGGGGGAAGGGAGGAGGAAGAGAAG